>DMUD01000279.1:10859-14282 GCA_003476475.1 Cytophagales bacterium
CCTTTGTTTTTGAAAGAAGAACCACAAAGCATAGGGACAATTTTCATGTCGATAGTGGCTTTGCGCAAAGCTGTTAAGATTTCATCTTCTGAAATGGAGTTAGGATCTTCAAAAAACTTCTCCATCAAAGATTCATCGTATTCAGCTACAGCTTCCAACAATTTTTCTCTATATTCAAGAGCTTCCTCCATCATGTCTTGAGGAATGGGAACTTCTTTGAAGGTCATGCCCTTATCATGTTCGTTCCACTCTATGCCACGGAAATTAACCAAATCGACTACGCCTTTGAAATTATCTTCAGCACCTATTGGCAGTTGCAATGCTACTGCATTACTTCCTAACATTTCCTTTACCTGCTTTACTACGTTCAAGAAATCAGCTCCTGAACGATCCATTTTATTTACAAAACCCAAACGGGCTACATTGTAATTGTCAGCCAATCGCCAATTGGTTTCAGACTGGGGCTCTACTCCGTCGACTGAACTAAATAAGAAAACCAACCCATCCAATACTCGTAAGGAACGGTTTACCTCAACCGTAAAATCTACGTGACCTGGTGTGTCGATGATGTTGACGTGATAATTATTATTTCTGTATTTCCAATCGACAGTTGTGGCGGCGGAAGTGATGGTAATACCCCTTTCCTGTTCTTGTGCCATCCAATCCATAGTAGCAGCACCTTCGTGTACTTCTCCTATTTTGTGGCTGACACCAGAGTAATAAAGAATGCGTTCGGTGGTAGTGGTCTTGCCAGCGTCAATGTGCGCGGCGATGCCAATATTTCGGGTGTATGTGAGGTCGCGTGCCATTACTTAGAATCGGAAGTGGGAGAATGCTTTGTTTGCTTCGGCCATACGATGAGTATCGTCTTTCTTCTTTACTGCAGCACCTTCGCCTTTTGAGGCAGCGATTATTTCACCAGCCAATTTTTCTTTCATCGACTTTTCGTTGCGCTTGCGAGCGTAAGCAATCAACCATTTGATACCCAATGAAATTTTGCGTTCAGGACGCACTTCAGTAGGTACTTGAAAGTTGGCTCCACCAACTCTACGGCTTTTCACTTCTACAGAAGGAGTGACATTTGAAAGACAACGCTTCCAAACCTCCAGACCGTTTTCACTAGTCTTTCTTTCTACGATTTCGATGGCATCGTAAAAAATGTTGTAAGCAAGGCTTTTCTTTCCTTCCATCATCAAGTTATTCACAAACCTTGTAACCAAAGTGTCTTTAAACTTGGGATCGGGAAGAAGATATCTTTTTTTAGGCTTAGCTTTTCTCATCGCTATGGTATAATACTATTTCTCTTATTTTTTGCCTTTTTTGGTAGGAGCTGCAACTTGTCCAGGTTTTGGTCGTTTAGCACCATACTTAGACCTACCTTGTTTTCTGCCGTTTACACCAGAAGTGTCCAAAGAACCACGTATAATGTGGTAACGCACGCCCGGAAGGTCTTTAACCCTTCCACCACGAATTAACACAATAGAGTGTTCTTGTAGGTTGTGTCCTTCACCAGGGATGTAAGCATTCACTTCTTTTCCGTTGGAAAGGCGAACCCTTGCCACTTTCCGCATGGCAGAGTTGGGCTTTTTGGGTGTTGTGGTGTATACACGAGTACAAACACCACGACGTTGAGGACAAGAATCTAAAGCAGGAGACTTGGATTTCCAAGTCATTTTTTCTCTGCCATTCCTTACTAATTGCTGAATAGTAGGCATTTATGTCAAATTTTTAGAATACCCTTCAAAATTGGGAGTGCAAAGATAGGCAAAATGGCATGCAAACAAAATAAAAGAAAAAAAATTATCTCCCACTTTGTGGATACGATTAAACTGCCCTTCAATTAGGTGTCATGCCACTTGCAATTTTTAATTTAGCATTGTAAATCGCTGCGATTTAAAAAACTATGCCCAACACTGAATCTATACGACTAAGCCAAAGCCCCGAGAACACCAATTGGAAAAAATGGGGCCCTTATTTGAGCGAACGCCAATGGGGAACTGTACGAGAGGATTATAGTGCCGACGGTTCGGCTTGGAACTATTTGCCTCACGAACATGCGCGCAGCAAGGCTTACCGTTGGGGAGAGGACGGGATTGGAGGGATTAGTGACAACAATCAAAAAATTTGTTTCGCATGGGCTTTCTGGAATGGACAAGATCCCATTTTGAAAGAACGTATTTTCGGTTTGGATGGCAACGAGGGAAACCATGGCGAAGACCCCAAAGAGTATTATTATTATTTGGACAGTACGCCAACCCATTCTTACATGCGCATGTTGTACAAATACCCCCACGCTGCTTTTCCATACGAATTGCTGCGCGAAGAAAACAACAAGCGAGGCCGAAAAGAACCCGAATACGAATTGATTGATACAGGCGTAATGGATGGCAACCGCTATTTCGACATCTCATTGGAATATGCTAAAGCTTCGGAAGAAGATATTTTGATAAAAGCGACCATCCACAACTTAGGAGAAGAAGAAGCTTCGCTGCATGTGTTGCCCACTATTTGGTTCCGTAATATTTGGTTTGCCGACGAGAAATTAAGGCCAAATATTTTTCATGTAACCAATAACTTGCTGAAGACAGCACACCCCCACATGCCCGATTTCAACTTTTACTGCGACGGAAAACCAAAAATGCTGTTTTGCGACAATGAGACCAATACAAATAGGCTATACCACTATCCCTCCAACCACCGATACCACAAAGACGGCATAAACAATTTTGTAGTAAACGGCGACAAAACAGCAATAAACGAAGATTTGATTGGCACCAAAGCATCGGCACATTATTGTTTCAAAATAAAAGGGGGCGAAAAAAAAACAATTCGACTGCGCTTGTGCATGCCCAATCTAAAAGAGCCCTTTGGCGACTTTGATGTCCTTTTTGAACAACGCAAAAAAGAAGCCGACGAGTTTTACCACGACCTGCAATCGACCATCCCCGACGAAGAACACCGTATGATTCAAAGGCAAGGCTTTGCTGGTTTAATGTGGACCAAACAATTTTATTACTACGATATAAACAAATGGATGGAAGGTGACCCTGGTGCTCCACCACCACCAAAAAATAGAAAATCGGGGCGAAATTCGCATTGGCGGCATTTAGAAAATTCGGACATCATCTCGATGCCAGACAAGTGGGAATACCCCTGGTATGCAGCTTGGGATCTGGCGTTTCATTGCATCCCTCTTGCACGAATCGATTCGGAATTTGCAAAAAATCAATTACTACTCCTCCTCAATGAGTGGTACATGCATCCCAACGGGCAGATTCCGGCCTATGAATGGAATTTTTCAGATGTAAATCCACCTGTACTTGCTTATGCGGTTCAACGGGTATATCAAATAGATAAAAAATTAAATGGAGGAAAAGGCGATCAGCAATTTCTGGAGCGAGCCATGCACAAACTCATGCTCAA
>DMUD01000146.1 GCA_003476475.1 Cytophagales bacterium
TAATTTAATAGGTAAATAAAGATCTTGATTAATATAGATTAGTTAGTAGAGAAGTGTTAAGACAAAACACGTAACCTTCATACACAAACTTTTAGTAAAGTAAACAGCAAAACTAAAAATTTAAACCGAAAAAAAAAGTTCTGCGAAAAATCTATGCCTACAACACTTTTACCTTTTTCCATTTAGCTTGTTTGCCTTCTATAACAACCAGAAACACCCCTTATGAATTACGCATTCATAATCAATAAAAAAATATGAAATTATTTCTTTGCAACTCCCTTTTTCTTACAAGAACCAAAGCAACATATTGGGTTAAACCTAGTGCGATTGTGATAACTAATTAAGTAGTTTCTCCATTAGTAATCAATAGTTCTGTGACGGACTCATAGAATAGCTGAACAGAGAAGATGATTAACAACATATTTGCACAAAACTTTCCATTTTCAACCATTGATGACATTTAAACTTAAAAGTTCGTTCCCCAAGAAAATAATTGTCAAAAAATAACCTATTTACTTTTCGGTCACTCTCATGTTCCTTCAATACTCATGCAATTCTCACCGTTATGAATTTGAATTCTTCATAATTGAATTGATTATATTACCAACTAGATATTTGCACACTTTTAAAAAGTGCTTGCATGTCATGATTACAAGTTGATTTGGCATGTTTGAAATAGGCAGAAATAAATTCTGTTTGTGAATAAATCAGAAAAGTATAGCTTTGCAGTCCAAAAATCGATTTTCTTCTTTAAATAACAATATGGCAAACCTAGGTAAAGTTACTCAAGTGATTGGCCCCGTAGTAGACGTATCGTTCGAAGGTGGCTCTCTACCAAAAATTTTTAATGCATTGGAAGTGACCAAGGCCAACGGTCAAAAACTCGTTTTAGAGGTGCAACAACACTTGGGGGAAGACAGAGTTCGCACCATTTCTATGGAAGGCACAGAAGGCCTGCAACGAGGTATCGATGTTACAGATACTGGAGCTGCAATTGCCATACCTACTGGCGAAGAAATCAAAGGGCGTCTTTTCAATGTGGTGGGTGACGCAATTGATGGCATAGTACAGCCAACTGGCAAAAGTAAACTTCCCATACACCGGAATGCACCCCGCTTTGAGGATTTATCTACTTCTTCTGAAGTTTTATTCACTGGGATAAAAGTAATTGACCTACTAGAACCCTATGTGAAAGGGGGTAAAATCGGTCTTTTTGGAGGAGCTGGTGTAGGTAAAACTGTTTTGATTCAAGAACTTATCAACAATATCGCAAAAGCATACGAAGGTTTATCCGTGTTTGCCGGTGTAGGTGAGCGTACTCGCGAGGGGAACGACCTACTTCGTGAAATGATTGAATCGGGTATTGTGAAGTATGGTGAAGCTTTCAGACATTCGATGGAAGAAGGTGGCTGGGATTTGAGTAAAGTGGACATGGAAGCGCTGAAAGACTCGCAAGCTACTTTCGTATTTGGTCAAATGAACGAACCTCCAGGAGCCCGTGCTCGTGTTGCCCTAACTGGTTTAACTGTTGCTGAATACTTTCGTGATGGAGATGGAGAAGGCAAAGGCCGTGACATCCTATTCTTTATCGACAATATCTTCCGTTTTACCCAAGCTGGTTCTGAAGTATCGGCTTTATTGGGTCGCATGCCTTCAGCTGTTGGTTACCAACCTACATTGGCCACAGAAATGGGTGCTATGCAAGAACGCATCGCTTCTACCAAAAGAGGTTCTATCACGTCTGTTCAAGCGGTATATGTTCCTGCCGACGACTTGACCGACCCTGCTCCTGCTACCACTTTTGCGCACTTGGATGCCACTACGGTACTTTCTCGTAAAATTGCTGAATTAGGTATTTATCCAGCTGTGGATCCTTTGGATTCCACTTCTAGAATTCTTTCCAAAGAAGTATTGGGCGACGACCACTACAACACAGCACAACGCGTAAAAGAAATTTTACAACGCTATAAAGAACTGCAAGATATTATTGCTATTCTGGGAATGGACGAACTTTCGGAAGAAGACAAGCAAGTGGTAAACCGTGCTAGAAGGGTACAACGTTTCCTTTCTCAACCTTTCCACGTAGCCGAGCAGTTTACTGGTTTGAAAGGTGAGTTGGTAGATATTAAACAAACCATCAAAGGCTTCAATATGATTATTGATGGAGAACTGGACCACCTTCCAGAAGCCGCCTTCAACCTTGTAGGAACGATAGACCAAGCAATAGCCAAGGGAGAAAAACTAATGGCAGAAGCTGCGAATTAATTATTAAACAACCGTCATGTTTTTAGAAGTCATCACCCCCGAAAAAAAAATTTACGAAGGCAATGTCATTTCAGCCACATTTCCTGGCGTTGACGGTAGTTTTCAAGTTTTGAAAAGACATGCGCCCATGATTAGCACTTGTGCGCGAGGACTGGTAAAAATAAAGTCTTCAAGTGAAGAAAAATCCTTCACCATAGACGGAGGTGTGGTAGAAGTATTGAAAAACAAAGTGGTACTATTAGCAGAAAAGATTATTGCTTAAAAAAATATCACTTATATGACCAATAAAAAAGGCAACCAATTGGTTGCCTTTTTTATTGGTCAACACTTCCTATTACGATGCATTTTCAATAAATTAGTATAAACTGAATTAAAAGATGAATTTCTTGGCTCATTTATACTTGGCAGGAAAGGACGAAGGACTCATCATTGGGAACTTCATCGCCGATTCTATTCGTGGCAAAGAAATAAACGACTACTCTGTCAATATTCAGAAAGGCATTGTACTACATCGCAAAATAGACGAATTTACAGACGGCCATCCAATTGTAAAAAAAACCGTTGCGCGTCTTAGAAAAAGTGCTGCAAAATATGCACCAGTGGTGTCAGATGTGATTTACGACCACTTCCTTGCAACCAATTGGCTGCAATATTCCCCCACTCCTCTACCTACGTTTGCACAAAACAGTTATCAGTTCCTGAACCACAATAAACATCTAATGCCCAACAAAATACACCTGCTGTTGGAGTACATGATTCGTCAAAACTGGCTTGTAAAATACGCCTCGATTCACGGAATAGCTCAAACCCTGAAAGGGATGCAAGCAAGGGTTCATTTTTCCAATACGATGGCCTCCTCCATTATCGACCTTGTAGACGATTATTCACTCTTTCTTAAAGACTTCCAACAATTTTTTCCAGAAATTCAAGAATTCGTACAAAAAGAAAAAAGGCAACTTTACTTTGAGTGAAAAGCACCTACCAAGGCAATGAGGCAAATTTGTAAGTAACAAAGAAGGGAATTCTCATTTGGGCACACGCCAGTACAACACCAATGCTACAACACTAAACGTCATATTGGGCAACCAGGCGGCCAGCATAGGCGAGAGGCCTCCAGATCCAGCAATTGTTCGGCTTAAAATGACGAAAAGGATATAAATAAAGGCTAAAACAAACCCAGAAGCAATCTGATAAGCCGCTCCACCTCTTGTTTTGCGTGAGGCCACAATGGCTCCCATCAATGTAAGGATTATAATGGCGAATGGATAAGCATATCGTTCATATTTTTCTACATAATAAGCCTCTACATTTTCAACTCCGCGCAACTGAAGCAGGGCAATATACTCGTCCAATTCACTCAAAGTAAAAGTCTCGTAAAGCAAATAATTACTTTCAAAATCTTTGGGTGTGATATTGAGCACTGTATCCATAGACTGTCCGTAGGTGATGTATTCTCTGCCATTCCGAAATTCGCGAAGGGTATAGCTATCGAGTGTCCAACATTGCTTTTGTTCGTTCCAGCTTACTCGCCCAGTCTTGATTTTCTTTTTAAGCTCTTTGTCTACCACTTGTTCAAGCGTAAACTGGTAACCTGTGCGCGAAATGTTGTTGTAGCTTTCCATGTACATGTACAATTCAGGCGCAATCTTCATGTGCACATGCCGTTTATTGAAATAAAATTGTTCTTTAATATATTGGTTTTCAAAAGCTACTCTCACTTTGTTGGCTCTTGGCACCACCCAGCCTATCATGCCAAATATAAAAATAGCCACAACCGAAGATCCCAAAAAGTAGGGCCACAAAAGCCTTCTGAAGCTTATACCACCACTAAGCATGGCAATAATTTCGGTATGAGAGGCAAGCCTCGCCGTCACAAATACTGAAGCAATAAAAATGGTAAGTGGACTTAACATGTTGGCCATGTATGGGAGAAAATTCAGAAAATACTCGGTGAATATTTTCTGGAAAGGAAGGTTTTGTTTGATAAAATCCTCGTTTTTTTCAGTGTAATCAATTACCGAAATAATGGACAACAGCACCAAGACCACAAAAAGATAGGTGGTCAACAGTTTTTTGATAATGTACCGGTCAAGTATGCGTAGCATAACAAAAGAACCACGAAGTTAGGAAAATGTGCGCCAAGACAAAGACTTGTGCTGCCACGATTTTGCAATACCCCCTCGCCTTGCTAATATTGGGCATGGAAGAACTAAAGTCGCGCTGCAAATCATTGTTATTGGGCCTGGCATTTGCCTATATTCTGTTCACTTTGGCACGATTGGTCTTTCTAGTATACAATTGGTCCTTTTTTTCTACTTGTAGCAGATTTGATATACTAACAGCCTGTTTTTTAGGAGTTTGGTTCGATACTGTTCCTGTATTTTACTACAATCTGTTATTTATATTTTTGCTCATGCTACCACATCGGTGGTGGTTCAACAGCACCTTTAAGCAAGTAGTAGTA
>DMUD01000323.1:0-1231 GCA_003476475.1 Cytophagales bacterium
TGTGCTTTGTCTCATATTTTTAACATTTTAATTTTTTTATTTATTTCAAATGATGATTAATTATTTCAATTTGGCTTTCATTTCGGCCAGGTTACCGCATTTATCTGCCACTCTGATTAATAACTCGCCTTGTAAAGGAATGTTTGACAATTCGGTATTTGTCCAGAACAAACTCTTTTTGTGTTCGTAGTAAAAAAGCACCCATTGCCCGTTGATGTAGCCATTGAATGTATTGATGCCCGACAAATTGTCTTTTACCACCAGCTGAATTTGCTTTCTATTTTTTTTCGCCAGTTTGATTATGGGTGCCTTGTCATCTTTTTTTATTGTAAATTTTCCTAAATTTTTTGTCTTGAAATCGATGATGTTATTTTTCCATGTGCCCCCTAAATAACGATAGCCGGCACTGGTATTATAGGCCGAAAATTTATCGGTGTTTTTAAGCAAACCTTTGGTATTCAGAGACAAATAGACAAAAGACGAAAGCGGCACAAAAGGGTCGTGTACCTCAAAACTAAGACTGCTACTATCTTTTGAAAGTATAAAATCAGTTTTGGTTTTCAGGTACAGAGTGTCGAAAATAGCTTGTTTTGGAAAGTGAATGTCCAAAAGCAAATTGGTGTGCTTGCCCACTTTGCCAGGGTGTATCAAATCGGTAAAGGGAAATCTTTCCACATATTGGCCAACCTTAACCGAATCGGGCAACCCATTTCTCAAATCCCATACAAAAACAGCATGGTTTCCGCTTCGGTACAACGATTTTTGCTCTAGCATTTTCCTTTTGAAAAAAAAATGAGCGTTTTCGTCCAACAACTTGCGTTCATTCACAATCACTTTCAAGAAGTTTTCTTCGTGTTCATGCCACACAGGTTTAGGATAGTGTGGTATGTTTGCAACTACTTTAGGCAAACCTCCTTTTAAGTCAAATTCCAATACCGATTTGTTTTGGTAAGCATCCGACACTTGCAATCTTATTTTGTGTAGCAGAGTGTCATTAATCATGAGCTTGCCGTTCAATTTGTTAAGATAATTGTCCAAACGATTTCCATCGGCTCTATAACAACGTTGAAAATGGCTTCCTTTTTTCTTTAAAGTTTCATAGTCTTGGTGGAGGTTGATATGGTGACTGTCGTCGAAGTGAAACTTATCCATGTTGTAATGGAAAATTTCTTTGTCGTCGACAAATAATTCTATTTTAGCAATGCCGTTCAAGTGACCAGTGCTGTTTTGC
>DMUD01000323.1:1512-6418 GCA_003476475.1 Cytophagales bacterium
GCCGTTCAAGTGACCAGTGCTGTTTTGCTTATCATTTGCGACAATTTCGATGCCAACACTGCCTTTTGCGTGAATATATTTTGAAATGTTGTAACGCCCTTTTTTGCCTGATACTGAATATTCAAAACGAGCAAACTGCCCATTGATGCGGCTGTCAATATTCAATGGTCGCAAGGCCATTTTGGTAATAATAGGCGGTACATTATCAGTAATTTCCTTAAATCCGCCAAAATATAGGGGATTGTAAAGGTTGTTTGAGGTATCACGAATTTCGAAATGAAGGTGCGGCCCACCCGAGGAACCTGTATTGCCCGAATATCCTATTATTTGCCCCCTAACCACCGGAAAACGATATGGCCTAATTGTTTCCTCAATTTCGAAAGTTTTTTTTCGGTATTGCAGCTCTTTAATGTATTTAGAAAGTTCGTAATTGAGTTTTTCCAAATGGGCATAAACAGTTACATAGCCGCTGGGATGTGTGACAAAAAGCACATTGCCATATCCAAAAGTGGACATCACGATACGACTCACAAAACCATCTGCGGCGGCATACACAGGCAATCCCGTACGAGATTCTGTTTTTATGTCCAATCCTCCATGAAAATGGTTTGAACGCAGTTCACCAAAATTGCCCGATAACAAGTTTTTTTTACCAGGCTTTATAGGAAAAGAAAAGGTGTCGGAAGAGATTTTTTGAGCAAATAAATCGCATTGAATAAGCAAGGAGAAAAACAAAAAAGTCCACTTCATATCTAACAAACATTATTTTGCTTTAAAACTAAACAAGAATACTTATCGTACACTCAAAAAGATTTTTTAGTTCTTAATTTAACTCTTTAATTTTAGGGTTGTAATTTTTTGATAAACAATAGCAAAACCAATGCCTTACAAACCTAAACAAATTGAAAAACTTTACTATAATATCAGTGAGGTTTCGAAAATGTTTTCGGTTGCACCCTCATTGATTCGTTTTTGGGAAAGTGAATTCGATTGTTTGAAACCCAAAAAAAACAACAATGGAAATAGGCAGTTTACTAAGTCAGACATAAACCAGTTAAGACTCATACATCACTTAGTAAAAAAAAAGGGTTACACTTTAGCAGGAGCTAAAGAAGTTTTAAAATCGGGCAACAACAAGCCCCAAAGCAGTATGGAAGTGGTCAATTCGTTAGAAAAAGTAAAAGAATTTTTATTGGAATTGAAAAAAAATTTAGGATAATAATTTCATTTTTCGCTTTAATCTGATTTACATATACTTTTGATATCTTGTTAGAATAGAATTGTTGTCTTAATTTAGTTTTAAATCTTTGACAGAGTTAATATATAAATCTGTCAAACAGCTTTAAGTAGAATACAAAATTATCACAACTATCAAAACAAACTTTTTTACAAACTATTTATAGAAAAAAAACACACAGATTTTTATGAGACTCAGGATTGTTTTTAACAACGACAACAAGGGTGGAATAGTCCCATTTTACCACCAATACCTAATTTCCAATTTGATGGAGGAACTAATTGCAGATTTGCCTGCCAAATTCAGGAACTTTTCCTCCTATAATTTCTCGGGTTTAAAAGGACAAATTAAGGTAAGCAGGGAAGGCCTTCAATATTTATCTAGCAAAGTAACCTTAGTGTTTTCTTGCTCAAATCAAGAATTTGTCGATGCTTTTCTAAGCGTGTTATTCCGTAAGGAAAAAATCAAGATTGGAGAGTTAATTTTAATTCCCGACATGGTGGAAAGGGAACCCGATATGTCTTTTACAGAAGAAATAAAATATGTGTGCATTGCGCCCATTATTGTGAGCAACAAAGCCATTGCCGAACCAGATGGCAAACGTTTTATTTCGCCTTTTACTGATGAATTTTCGGATTTTCTGTATGAAATGACCATTTCTAAAATGGAAGAATCTAGTAAATTTCCATCTTCTGAATTGTCTTCTTTTTACAAATTTCAAATTGTTCCAGACAAAGAATATCTAGAAAAAATAAAGGAGGGCGACAAAAAATTTGCGCGTATTTATCCTGTTTATGAAAATGGTAGCAAATTGGAATTAAGGGGGTATACATTCCCTTTCACCCTATATGCAGACAGAAAAGTACATGAGTTTGTTTACGAAAATGGCATGGGCGCTTTTTCTCACAGGGGATTTGGGATGGTAGATTTGGCAGACCACCTGCAAAAGCAGAAAACCGTTCCCTACAACTTTGCCATGATTATCTAGCTCTTCCGCGATAATTGAGGTTGGCATAGCCTATTACCATGTCGTTGAATTGATTGGGAGGGCGGTAATACACAATTATATCGTAGAAATTCTCGGTGAGGCTATAGTCTCCTTCAAAATAATTCCAATCTGTTCCGTTCTTGTGCACCAAGCAGTATTGGTAATTGTAATATCCTTGTTTTAGCAATATATTTTTGATGTAAGTTCCGCTTATCGAATCGTATTCCAATTTGAATTTGGGCTTTAATCTCCAGTCGGTCATTTGCCCTGCAAGGTATATGTCTCCTTCAAAATCGGGAGCTGTTTGTAGTTGAAAATACACATTGGCATAGTCAGCCTCCAAGCTTGGATTGTCTGATTCAAATCTTTGTACAACAAATCGTCCATTTATGTCAATTTGTTCGCTGTATGTCAAACTGTTGCGATTACGATCGGTAACCAAATATACGGTATTGCTGCTGTCGGTTGTGGCATACTGCGCTACATTCATGCCCTTCATTCGCAGATTTCTGATGTCGAAAAAACGAAATTCGTTGCCTCCGTTGAATCTGTTTTGGCCATCAAAAAAATTGTAATCCAATTGCATTTTGTCAAACTGTATATACAAGGGTTGTCTTAATACTACGGCGTTGTCCCATCGGTAATTTTGCCGTATCATCACAGTCACATCTTGAGGGTTGGGTATGTCTAAAGTGCTGTTAAAGCCAATGGTAAATCCCACTTGCTGTTTTGTGTCACGCTCTTTTACATCGGTAGCAAACTGTACGTTATCTTTTATTTGCACCATGGGATCGAATACAATAAATTTCCTACTTAAAATAAGGTCGGACTGGTCGCCATTTCGATATACGACAAGCAAATAATTGCCCGACAATCGTACCCTCGGAACTACAAAACTGTAATGTGTAAATCGGACTTTGGTATTGATGGATGAGGAGTAGTTACTAATGAGTGTTTCGTTGAAATCCGATACTATTTGAAGGTCAGTATAGTTGGAACGAGTCCAATTGGCATTGCAATGGTACAATTTGACGTAGTAATTGGCATAATTTTTACCCAAATCGTCGAACTCCAACACTAGCGGAACGGGTTCTTTTCGGTTTACAACGGGTGGATTCAAAACAGAATTGGGCGAAGTTCCCATTGGATAAAAAAGTACGGTCTTGATACGGTCTTCGTATTCCATATCCTCATAAAGCAATGTTTTAACTTGGTTTTGGGAGCTGGCCAACTGGCTTGTGTACATTGGGTTGTGCACACAACTTGCCAAAAAAGATAGCAATGCCAAGTGTATCAAAACATATTTTACGGATAGCATCATCGCTTCTTCCTTATTTATATCTCAGAATACAATAATAGTGCTAAATTCGGCATGAATTGTCCAGTAACAAGTCTTATTGCTTTTTTATGATTATTCAAGCCAAAGAACCTATCGTAGAAGTACACGACCTCACGGTTTCTTATCACAACAAACCAGTTTTATGGGACATCGATTTTTCTTTGCCTGCAGGCGTATTGGCTGGCATCATTGGACCCAATGGGGCTGGTAAATCGACCCTAATCAAAACGATAATGGGCCTCATAAAACCCTCGAGTGGCTATACCAACATGTTTGGACAAGACTTGGAAAAAGTGAGGAAAAGAGTGAGTTATGTGCCTCAGCGCGAAACAGTTGACTGGGATTTTCCGGCATCTGTATTCGATGTGGTACTTATGGGCAGATATGCCAAAGCAGGTTTGTTCAAATCTATGTCGCGTTCAGACAAAGAAGTGGCCATGGAATCGATAAGAAAGGTAGGATTGGAAGCCATGAGCAACAGACAAATCAGTCAGCTTTCGGGTGGGCAACAACAAAGGGTTTTTATAGCTAGAGCTCTGGCTCAAGATGCCGATTTGTATTTCATGGACGAGCCTTTTGCTGGGGTTGACATGGCGACTGAGGCCGACATCATCAAGATTTTGAAAGAAATGAAAGATAAAGGCAAAACAGTGGTGGTGGTACACCACGACCTGCAATCGGCAATCGACTATTTCGACTGGATGGTGATGCTAAATATGCGTCTTGTGGCCAGTGGCCCTACTTCACAAGTTTTCAATCAGGCGACTTTGCAAGAAACGTACGGCTCGCGTCTCAACGTTCTGACCAAAATAGGCGAGGAGGTCGAAAAGCGGAACTTCCCCATACGCAAAAATTCATAATCGAAAACTGATCTTGCTTCACTTTCCAATCATTTAAGTTTGCATTTGAACCGCTTGAAAAAAAATAAAAAAATCGTTAAAATATTGATTTTGAATTAAATAACAAGCCCTCGTTTTCCTTGTAAAGATGTTTCGTACGACATGGCCAATAGCTTATCATTGTACCTAACTAAAGGTAAAAACCACTAAAACCAAGCCTAAACCCTAGGCAACATTTATGTCTTTTTAAAGGAAAATATGCACAAATTGAAAAAAGTAAATTCATAAAAGGTTGGAAGTTGTGTCCAAAACCCAAGGAGATGACCTAATGAAGCTGTTTCAATATATTTTAGTTGGGTTAAAATCCCTTCCTCAACGCAAAATTAAGTCCTATACCATGGCTGTGTGCTGGTCGCGTGGCCATACCCAAAAAATACCCTTCCACATTTGCTTGCCATTTTTTAGCAAACGATTTCCCAATCCCAAATAAAAGGTTTTCACGA
>DMUD01000177.1 GCA_003476475.1 Cytophagales bacterium
TCTTATCGCTTCCAGTGGGCATGAGCGGCGCGGATGTTGAGGCACAAGTGATGGCGCATGAGAGCACAGCGAAATATTTGGAAGGAAAAACCCCGAAAAAGATTATTGTTGTTCCAAAACGTATTGTGAATGTAGTTATGTAGCACTACCTTTGGTAGTCCCATGATTTCCCGTTCCACCATAGATCGAATTTTCCAGGCCATTCTTATTGAAGATGTGGTTGGAGAGTTTGTTCATTTGAAAAAAAGTGGGTCTTCTTATCGCGGTCTTTCTCCGTTTGTGAATGAAAAAACACCGAGTTTTTTCGTTGTTCCAGCGAAAGGAATTTACAAAGATTTTAGTTCAGGGAAAGGCGGAAACGCCATTGATTTCCTCATGCAGCACGAGAAGCTTACCTATCCGGAAGCCTTGCGCTGGTTGGCGAACAGGTACAACATTGAAATTGAAGAAGAGAGTCAGACGGAAGAACAAAAAGCTGAAAAGAGTGAGCGTGAACAACTTTCTGTAGTTACTGATTACGCCAATAAATACTTCCAAGATCAGATGTACAATTCAGAAATGGGAAGAGCCATTGGCCTTTCTTATTTCGAAGCGCGCGGATTTCGTGAAGACACCCTGAAGAAATTTCAGTTGGGCTATTGTCCAGATGGGTGGGACAAGATGTCTCAAGCGGCCCTGTCTGCAGGGCATTCGTTAACTTATTTATTGAAGACTGGTTTAACGCGTGAGAAGGACGGTTCGCCGTATGACTTCTTCCGCGGACGAGTGATGTTTCCCATTCACAATGTGAGTGGAAAGGTAATTGCCTTTGGCGGAAGAACACTGAAAGCAGAGAAGGACATTGCGAAGTATTTCAACAGTCCGGAAAGCGATCTTTATCACAAGTCAAACACCCTGTATGGCCTGCATCTCGCGAAGAACGCGATGGTGAAGGAAGACAACTGTTTTTTGGTTGAAGGATATACAGATGTGATTGCGCTTCACCAAGCGGGCGTTGAGAATGTGGTTGCGAGTAGCGGAACAAGTTTGACCGAAGGGCAGATTCGACTCATTCGCCGTTTCACGCAGAACATTACGATTTTATACGACGGAGACAAAGCTGGAATTAAAGCGAGTTTCCGGGGTATTGATATGATATTGAAGGAAGGGATGAACGTTCGCGTGTCTTCGTTTCCAGATGGCGATGATCCAGACAGTTATTCTAGAAAGCACAGCAGTGAAGAGATTCAGCTGTATGTGAAGGAAAACGCAAAGGATTTCATTCGATATAAAACCGCATTACTTCTTGAAGAAGTAGGCAATGATCCCATTAAAAAAGCCGGATTGATTCGCGGGATTGTGGACAGCATTGCGCTTATTCCAGATGCTATAAAGCGTTCGGTTTTTGTTCAAGACTGCTCGCAAATTATGGGTATTGGAGAGTCTGTTCTGTTCTTAGAACTTAACAAATCACTTCAAGAAAATTTAAAGAAAGGCCCCGGAAAACCAGTTTCTTCAGAAGAAGGCGGTGTTCACACAACTGTTGAAGCACCAACGCCTTTTGACGAAACGATTCCGATTCCGGATGCACTGAACGCAGAGGCTCAAGAGCGAGATTTCTTGCGTATTTTGCTGATGTATGGTGAATATGAAATGCCCATTGAAATAGTGAACGAAGAAGGCAAACGAGAAGTGATTCATTTATCGGTGGCAGATTATTTAATTGGAAATCTAGAACACGATTTCATGACGCTTCAGTCTGAAGTTTATTCGAAAATGTTAAAGGAGTATTTGGAATTGGTGAAGGACAATCAGATGCCCAGTCACCACAATTTTACTTCTCATGAGGAAGAAAGTGTTCGAAGTGAAGCGGTAAACGTTTTAACCACGCGCCACCAAATTAGCGAGAACTGGAAAACGAAGCATGGTATATTAACTGAATCAGAAGAGTACGTCATAGGAAAGGCAGCGAAAGATTGTTTATTTCGCATGAAAATGCGCCACGTACAAATAGCAGCGAGGGCAATTGAATCTCAATTGGAAGGGGAATCGAACGAAGACGAGGTAATGATTTTATTGGCGGAAAAGAAACGATTGGACGAAGTGCGGAAGCAATTAGCAGATAATTTTGGAACGGTGGTTCTATAAAACAAGAACATGGAAAAAGCGATGAGATACCCAATGCCAGGTGAGCGTTGGAAACATTACAAAGGCGGGGTTTATGAAATTATTACGCTAGCGAATCACAGTGAAAACCAAGAGGCCTTGGTTGTTTATAAATCCATTCCATTTGGATCTGTATACGCCCGTCCGCTTGCCATGTGGGAAGACGAGTGTGAGCTTGGACGCATTAAGTTCAAGCGATTTGAAGTTATTGAATAAGTTGAAAAGTCTATCGTTTGAAGTCAGGGTTTTGAATTAAAAACCGCTGTATCTTCGACACAAATATTACTCTATGTTTGAACGTAAAGAATTTAAAAAATATGCTACTGGACATCTAGGTATCAATAGCACTGTGGTGAACGATGTGATCTCTCACATGTATGGTCCAGAGAACATGACAAGAACAGTTATTGAAGAGCGTCACATGCCTTTCCGTGAGGTAGATGTGTTTTCTCGTTTGATGGCTGATAGAATTATCTTCTTGGGAACTGAAATCGATGACTACATCGCGAATATTATTCAAGCGCAGTTGTTGTTTTTAGAAAGTACAGATTCTAAAAAAGACATTCAGATTTACATTAACTCTCCGGGAGGAAGTGTATACGCTGGTTTAGGCATCTATGATACCATGCAATACATTAATCCAGACGTTGCAACCATTTGCACCGGTATGGCTGCATCTATGGGTGCTGTTTTGTTGTGTGCTGGTCAAGCAGGAAAACGCACCGGATTGAAGCACTCTCGCGTTATGATTCACCAACCTTTGGGTGGTGCTCGCGGACAAGCTTCAGACATTGAAATCACTGCACGTGAAATTCAGAAATTGAAAAAGGAACTTTACGAAATTCTGTCTAAACACTCGGGCAAAGACTACGATACCATTTGGAAAGATTCCGATCGCGACTATTGGATGATTGCATCCGAGGCAAAAGAATACGGTCTAATCGACGAAGTATTAGGCAAAAACTAAACAAAGCCCTTTCGACTGCAAAGAGAGATTACACGATACGTTTAATCTCTCTTTTTGTATTGTAATTTAACACTGAAAAAAGATGAAGACACAAGCTAACAACCGATGCGATTTCTGTGGAAAAAACAAAAAAGAGGTGAGTTTGCTTATTTCAGGTGTAGAAGCCAATATTTGCGACCAATGTGCCGAAAAAGCACACAGCATCGTGTTGGAACATGCGAAACAAGACACCAAAACTAACAATAATTTTTCATCCAAAACCCGTCTTTTGAAGCCGGTCGATTTGAAAAAGCATTTGGATAAATATATTGTGGGACAAGACGAAGCCAAAAAAGTGCTTTCGGTGGCGGTGTACAACCATTTTAAACGATTGGAACAAGAAAGCCAAGACGACGAGGTGACCATCGAAAAATCGAACGTCATCATGGTAGGCGAAACCGGTACCGGAAAAACCTATCTGGCCAGCACATTGGCAAAAATTCTCGATGTACCCTTTTGCATTGCCGATGCCACCGTCATAACCGAAGCGGGATATGTGGGCGAAGATGTGGAAACCATCCTCACCCGCCTGTTGCAGGCAGCCAACTACGACGTGGCAGCCGCCGAACGAGGTATAGTATATATCGACGAAATAGATAAAATATCGCGCAAAAGCGACAATCCCTCTATTACGCGTGACGTAAGTGGCGAGGGGGTGCAACAAGCGCTTTTAAAACTGTTGGAAGGCAGTGCCATCAATGTGCCGCCACAAGGAGGCCGCAAGCACCCCGACCAAAAAATGATATTGGTGAACACCAAAAACATCCTCTTTATTTGTGGAGGCGCCTTTGAAGGTATCGATAAAAAGATTGCCCAACGATTGGATACCAAACCCCTTGGCTTCAAAACCAACCGCGAATCTGATGCCCCTGTGGACAAGGCCAACCTGTTGAAATATGTGAGTGCCATGGATTTGAAGTCCTTCGGGCTCATTCCCGAACTAATAGGCCGCTTGCCTGTGCTTACGCACCTAAACCCTTTGGATGCCGAAACACTGCGCAAAATACTGACCGAACCACAAAATGCATTGGTAAAACAATACCAAAAACTGTTCGAACTGGAAGGAATAAAACTATCGTTCACCGACGATGCCCTTAATTACATCGTGGAAAAAGCCATGGAGTTTCAGTTGGGTGCCCGCGGTTTGCGTTCCATTTGCGAGGCTATCATGACCGATGCCATGTTCGAGCTACCCTCGCAAGATGAGGTGAAAGAATTTTTAGTGGACGAAGAATATGCCAAAAGCAAATTTGAACATTCGAAATATTTGAATTTGAAAGCCGCATAAATGCGACGCCTAATCACTGCCTTTCCCACACGACTAATATTGCCCATGCTTTTGTATGGGCTTATTTTTTTCTTTACCGAATATCCGGGCGCCACTCCTTCCGAAACTGAAAAAAGCATTTACCAAATTGGCGATAAAATAAGTTGGATTGCCGAAACGGCTCCTTCCCTCAATACCGTTTTCCGTACCTGTGCCCATTTGTTTTTATTTGGTTTACTAGGCGTGTTGCTCTACTTCTTATTCAAACCAAACTTTCACTATGAACTAAAAATATTTTTAATGGTTATAGGCTTGGTGGCTTTCCTAGGCTTTTTAGACGAAGTACATCAACATTTTGTCCCAAACCGACATCCCAAAATCACCGACATTGGCTTAGATACCCTTGGCGCGTTCGTATTGGTAGGACTTGCATGCTTGGTTGCAAAAAAGAAATCAAGCTAAAATTACCCTTTGTGTCGGGTCTTTAGCAGTTGCACCACTTCCGAAAGAGAATACCCTTTGGCTTCCAATAGCACCAAATAGTGAAACAACAAGTCGGCCGCTTCGCCCATAAAAAGCTCTTTATTTTGGTCTTTGGCTTCTATAACCAGTTCCACAGCTTCCTCCCCTACTTTCTGTGCTATTTTATTGATGCCTTTTTTAAAAAGCGAAGCAGTATAAGAGCTTTCCGTTGGTTGGTTTTTACGCGCGCCAATCGTTTTGGTCAATACTCGTAAAAAAGCCAATGGGTCTTCGTTTTCTTCAAAAAAACACGTTTGCGAACCTGTGTGACAAGTAGGACCAACAGGTTCAGCCTTGATAAGTAACGAATCTTGGTCACAATCCACCAAAATGTCTTTTACCAACAAAAAATGACCGGAAGTTTCCCCTTTCGTCCACAACCTCCCTTTCGAACGGCTGTAAAAAGTGACTTTGCCCAGTTCCTGCGTTACTTGCAAGGCTTCCTGATTCATAAAACCAAGCATGAGCACCACATGGGTAGCCGCATCTTGAATGATGGCCGGAACCAAACCGCCTTGTTTCTCAAAATCGAGTTGCATGTTGTTTTTTGAATGGGCAAATGTACGGAAAGAGCAAAAGGAAATACCAATGAAGGTGCAGAATTGTGGAAAATGCCACTAAAATCTACTAGCCAAAAAGCGTTCCAGTCCTGCTTGGGGGTACTACTTTCAAATGCTTGTAAGCTAGTTCGGTAGCTTCCCTCCCACGCGCGGTGCGCATCAAATAGCCCTCTTGTATCAAAAAAGGCTCATACACTTCTTCGATAGTTTCAGCCTCTTCACCTACTGCCGTGGCAATGGTAGTAAGCCCCACGGGCCCTCCCTTAAACTTTTCGATGATGGTTTGCAAAATGCGGTTGTCCATCTCGTCCAAGCCATTATGGTCCACATCCAAGGCTTTGAGTGCTATTTGCGCTATGTCGAGGGTAATGGTACCCGTTCCCTTTATTTGGGCAAAATCGCGGGTTCGGCGTAGCAAATTGTTGGCTATGCGAGGTGTCCCCCTGCTTCTGCGTGCTATTTCGAAGGCGGCATCGGCTTCTATAGGAGTATTCAATATCTTGGAGGAACGCTCTACAATGCCCTTCAGAAGCTGGGCGTTATAGTATTCCAGTCGTGAATTGATGCCAAAACGGGCCCGTAAAGGCGAAGTAAGCAGCCCTGCCCTGGTAGTAGCACCAATGAGGGTAAAAGGGTTCAAACTTATTTGTACCGAACGGGCATTGGGTCCCGAATCGAGCATAATGTCTATGCGGTAATCTTCCATAGCCGAGTACAAATACTCTTCTACCACGGGGTTCAAACGATGAATCTCGTCTATGAACAATACATCGAACTGCTCCAAATTGGTAAGTAGTCCTGCCAAGTCCGAGGGCTTGTCCAACACAGGGCCTGAAGTTATTTTCATGTTAGCCCCCAATTCGTTGGCCACGATGCTCGAAAGGGTGGTTTTACCCAAGCCGGGAGGGCCATGCAACAGGATATGGTCGAGGGCTTCGCCACGTTGGGCGGCAGCTTTTACAAATACTTTTAGGTTTTCTACCACCTTGTCCTGACCAGAAAAATCGTCGAAAGAAAGGGGGCGCAAGGCTTTGTCTATCTCCTTTTCTTCAGGAGGCAAATTTTCGCCATTGCCTTTCAGGTAGTCTTTGCGCATGGACGCAATTTAGCAAGATATTGCATTTTTATAAAGAAAGAACAAAAGCCTGCCAAGTTTAAAGTTTAGAAGTTTAAAG
>DMUD01000161.1 GCA_003476475.1 Cytophagales bacterium
ATATAAGGTTTTTTAATGCCATATTTTTTTTTTACGGTTAATTTTTCTTCTTCAGTATGAGTGGTCAGGAACTGAGAATGGCATGCTTGGTAATGTACTTTTATTTTTTCTTCTTTTACATGAAGAAATTCTATTATATCTTGTTTGGTTTGTTCGCTTGTGGCAATGATTAAATCGGTAGCTTGGCAAGCTTTTTTAGTTTTAGCTAAATAAATATGACGGTCGAAATAAGTATAGAAGGAAGGATAACGTAGGAATAGTAAATCATGTATTGTGACAATTTTTTTTGTATTCTTGTTGGTAGGAAAGAATGGAATTTCGTTTGAAAGTCCATGAAAAAGGTCGAGTTTGTCCCATGGGTATCCAAATGTGCGTTTCATTTCCCCTGCCAATCCTTTTCCTAAGTTTATAGGATAAACACTGGGATTTGTTTCTAAACCAAGCATTTCGGGGTGTTTAGTCAAGCCTGGGGAATATAGTAAATAGTCGTTTTGTGGGAAGAAATTTACTAACCCATTGATTACAAAACGTGAATAGTTTCCTAAACCTGTATTGTTCCAGTAAGCTCTTTTTGCATCAAAACCTATACGCATTTAAAGAAGAAGATTGCTGGGTTGAAATCGACTTTAATTTCTAGCAGAACAAATGAAACAAAAGGTGATATGAGTACGAGGTAAATAGCGACACAGAATCAACCTATGATTTGCAGTAGTTTTTCTACGTCTTGTGCATTACACAAATCGGTACCCGGCCTCATTGTAGCTGCAGTACCACAGGCCACCCCAAATTTAAGAGCATCAAACAAGGATTTTCCACGCGCCAAACTCAGTGTAATACCTGCGACCAAACTATCGCCAGCGCCTACAGTGCTGCGCTTGGGTACTTTGGGTGCTTGCACATGATATATGTTGTCTTTGTCTATTAGCATTGCTCCTTTTGAACCCAAAGACACGATGGCTACCTCGCAGAAACCTTTTTGGATGATTTCTTTGGCCAATTCTTTCACATCGGTAATGTTGGCTTTGTCGTGGCCAGTAAGTTCACATAGCTCACTGTAATTTGGTTTCAGTAGGTAAACACCCATGCCAGCAGCCGTTTTCAACGCTTCGCCTGAAGTGTCCAGAATTAGTTTTGCACCCATTTCTTTTGCCTTGGCGGCTACTTTGGCATAAAAATCATTGGGCATTCCAGGTAGTAGGCTACCGCTTGCCACGATGTAATCGGGTTTGGGGATGAGCACGTCTAATTCGGAAAGCACCCTTTGGTATTCCTCTTGGGATACTGGTTTTCCGGGCAGGTTGAATCTGTATTGGTTTTGGGTGGCACGGTCATCGACCATGATGTTTTCGCGAGTGTCATTTTTGGTAGTGACAATGACTTGCCTTACCCCTTCTTTTTCAATTAATTCGGTTAATTTTTGACCAGTGGAGCCGCCGGCCATGTATATGGCGGTAGAATCGCCTCCTAGTTTTTTTATCGCTCTAGATACGTTAATCCCACCCCCTCCTGGGTCAATTTTCGGTTCGCTGCAACGTAATTTTTTGTCAGGGATTAAACTGTCAACTTCAGTGGTTTTGTCCAATGCTGGGTTGATAGTGATAGTGACGATGTGTTTTGAAATCATCCGATTTTTAGATCTAATTCGTTGGTAACGGCTCAGCAAAGGTAAGAGAATGTGGCAAAAGCAAACATAAATAAATATAAAATCAATTGTTAAAATCGGAATCCCAATACTAGCATGTCGTCAAGCTGTTCCTGACCGCCCATCCAATTTTCGATGGTTTCATTTAGTAAATTCCTTTGTTCTTCCATGCCTAGTTGGCTGGAATTCACAATCAATTCTCTGAAACGGGGATACATAAACTTTTCTGTTCCATTTTTTCCACCTAATTGGTCGGCATAGCCGTCAGAAAACAGGTAGATAGAATCGCCTTTTTGGAAAGACAGTTCTTGGTTCATAAATGTGGCTGTTTTGCCCCCTCTTTGAATCCCAATCGAATTTCTGTCGGCTTTGTACACAGTTATTTGGTTTTCGCGAATATGGTATAGTGGGTTGTTTGCTCCTGCGTATTGAATGGTTTTTTTTGTCATGTCCAACACACACAAGGCAATGTCCATCCCTTCGCGAGAGAGTGCTCCCACCTCGTCTTGATGTAAAGATTTTATCACTTCTTTGTTCAATTGGGTCAAAATTTCGGCGGCGTTGTCGTTTGGTTTTTCCTTCATTATTTGATTTAGAAGGTTGTACCCAATCAGAGACATGAATGCACCAGCCACGCCATGGCCTGTACAGTCTACTGCGGCTACATAAATCTTGTTGTTTTTTACATGAAACCAATAAAAATCGCCACTTACTATGTCTTTTGGCCTGTACAAAATAAAAAATTGAGGCATAAACATCTTCATGACATTCTCGCTCGGCAATATCGACTGTTGAATTACTTTTGATGTTTCGATGCTGTCGGTCACTTCTTTGTAGAGATCTGCAATTTTTTTGTTTTGCATTTCCATCTCTTCTTTTTGGCTAATGACTTCGGCGGTGCGTTCGGCAACTTTTTGTTCTAATTCACGATTCAAATTGTCTTTCAATTCCTCATTTTCGCGCAATTTGGCAATGATTTCCACTTGGGCTTGCTCTTTTTCGGCTTTCATTTTGCGTACTCTGTCGGCCAAGGCAAAAGAGAGGAACATCATTTGAATGACAGTTCCAAAATTGAAGCTATACACTGTGAAAATGTTGTAAGGTAACGAAAAACCAAAAATACTATTTACCGTAAGGTTGGAAACCACAAAACCACCCAGTAAAAAGGTAATACCCACCGCAAAATACCAAGCTGGTTTGTAGCCTTTTTGCAATGCCAATATCACGGCGATATACATAAAAACCATGGGAGCAGCATCGAAAAGAATCGTATTTTTTAAATTTGGAACAAGCGAAAATTCGGCAATGAAAATGAGAATTCGGAATAGGATGATGAATCGTAGAATTTTCGAAAAAGTAGGAGCGAGGCTACGTAAAGACAAAAAGCTTTCGGTGTATAAAAGCACCCACATGACCATCACAAAAAGAGTAATGGCGGCAGAATAGCCATTTACTTCCGGATAGTTCGACCAAAGATAATGAAAGCCTGTGCCATCTAAGGACATGCAATACAAGGCATTGGAAGTTATGTATAAAACATACCATAGGTAAGTTTTGTCGCGCGTGGTAATGAACAGGAATAAATTATAAATGGCCATCGACAAAATGAGGCCATAGAAAATACCTAAAAGATAATATTCGTTGAAAGAGTAAAAACTAAATCGCTCGAGGTTTCGAATCGCAGAGAGCATGAAATTCATGTGCTTGGATTCAATTCGGGCATAATAGGTGATTTCCTTCCCATAAAAGGGCGGCAGCACAAACACGAAGTTTTTGTGCTGCATGGTTTTTTTGGAAAATGAGAGCGTGTTGCCCGCTACTATTTCTTTGTAACCTCCATTTCCGTCAGGGAAATACAAACGCAAATTTTCGATAGAAGAATCAAAAAATTCATGCAACCATTGCGTGCTTGAATCGGATACATTGCGCACACGGTACCTTACCCAGTAGGCAGAGGTGGTTTGGGTATTTCTTGGCAATTGTTTGTTGTTCTGAACAAACTTTTTGTGGCATTCAGATGATGTAACCGTTTCAATATTAAGGCTTTGCTCTTTGTCTTCCAAAATATCAATGTATTGATAGGAAGCGGTGTATTCGTTTTTTTCGTGCGAAAGTAATATGACCTTAGAACCAAAGGAGGGAGACAGAAAAAGCAATACCAAAAATAGAGTTCCGAAATGTTTCAATTCTTGTTGTTTAAAAAAAAAATAGAAGTAAAATGCCTTTTTTGGCTTTGACGCAACAATTCAAATATATCATTTATTGCAATACATCGACTCAATCATTTCAACCACTTTAAGGCCTTCCATGGCATTGGTCGAAATGCTGCTTCTGCCTTGAAGTGTTTCCACCACGTTTTGTATTGACAAGAAATGGTGAGCATCGTTGCCTACATAAGTTCCATGAGAAAAATGTGCTTTTTTCAAATCTAAACAAGGGGCTGTGTAATGTTGAATGTGGCAATATTCGATTTTTTCCATGTATTGGCCGCCAATTTTTAGGCTGCCTTTTTCGGCAATGACCGTAATAGAGCTCTCCAAATTTTTGTCCCACACTGCAGTGCTAAAATTCAAAATGCCCATTCCGCCATTGGCAAAATGGAACTGAACCGAACCTGTGTCCTCGAAATGGGGCAAATAGGGGTGGTTGTAATTTTCAAAAGTGGAGTGGAAAGAATGCATTTCGCCAAAACACCAATAAAGCATGTCGACAAAGTGGCTGAATTGGGTAAACAACACGCCACCGTCTTTTTTCACGTCTCCTTTCCATTCGCTGCCCGAATAGTAGCGCTGGTCGCGGTTCCAGTAACAGTTGGTTTGCACAAGGTATATTTTGCCCAAAATCATTTCTTCCATCAAGGATTTCAGCCATAGTGCCGTGGCACTGTACCTGTTCTGCATCACCACAAAAACCGATTTGCCTTTTTTGAGCGACTTGTCGATGACTTTCTCGCATTCTGCCTTGGTCAGTCCCATTGGTTTTTCACACAACACGTGGCAGCCATGTTCCAATACTTCCAGGCTGTTTTTGGCATGTAGGAAGTTGGGAGTGCACACATCCACCACGTCGGCATTGTTGCCTTTGGCAAAGAATGAATCCAAACTGTCGTATACCGGAATGCTGTTTTCGGCAGGTATTTGGTTTAAATTGCTTTCAATGATGGCAATAAGTTCGGCGTTGGGGCAGTTTTTGATAAACTGAGCATGTTTTTTGCCTATTTGTCCAAACCCGAGCAGGGCAAATTGTATATTTTTGGCCATCTGTTTTGTTAAGTTGCAAGTTTATGAACAAATTCATCCAATTCTATAAAAAATGGCAAGAATACATCTCGGTCGATGCGTGGATGTACTTGACTATGTTTGTCTTGTTGCTATTTCTATTCCTTCTTTTTTGGTAAAGCCATTTTTTCTTGGTTGTCAATTGTGTAAATTATACTGGGCAAAGCCCTGCACAATAATGCCAAAACATGAACAGAACTCGTAAGTATTTAAAGCGCATACAAGGCAAAATATTCAAACTGCTAAAAACACCTTCTAAATCCTACACCAAAGAGACCTTCCACGAATTGCGCGTAGAAATTAAAAAATGGGAAGCCCTTTGTCATTTGCTTGCTTTCCTTACCCCAAAATTTAATCGCAAAAAAACAATAAAGCCTATTGCCGGCCTATTTAAACAGGCTGGTAAAGTGCGCGAAATACAAATTGAACTTGATTTGCTTCAAGATTTTTTTCCTTTACGGTTAGAACGCTACCAAAAAAAACAGTTGAAAAAACTCAATAAACAAGAGAAGAAATTTGCCCGTTTGATTTCCCAAAAGAAACTGCTTTCGGATATTAAAGATGCGATAAAATATATTAAAAAATTATTATATATAGTTCGAAAAAGGGGCATGGTAAAATATACTCTGACACAGAAGAAAAAGGTAAAAAAACTGATAGACAAACCCGTTTTGAATCCTGCTCGAATTCATTTTTTACGAAAGCGATTGAAAAGATGGGAATATAACAATAAAATTTTATTAAAAGTGGATAGGCAAAGTGCGGTTTTCTGTGTCCCAACTGAAATTTTGGGAACCTGGCACGATGGGCAAGTTGTGGAGGACTGTTTGCAAAAGGTTTTAGATGCCCAAAATACGAGTTCTGTCGAAAGGACCGAATTGACGAATGTTTTGGCTCAGTTAAACATTCAAAACCAAGAGTTGCTTGAAAAAGTAAAAGTGGAAATTGCAAACTGTAAATTTACGTAGCATGTGTGCCCACATGTTTTTGTGCAATATTTCTTCTTTAAATTTGTGCTAAAATTACACTTTGCCACTTTCTTCTTTATTCTCGCACAAATTACACGAAGCCGATGACAAGTTGGTGAAGAGGTTGCAAAAGCAGGTCGCTACTGCCATTAAAGAATATCAACTTATAGAGCCAAACGACAAAGTGATGGTGTGCCTTTCGGGCGGTAAAGACAGCTACACTATGCTCGACATGTTGCGTAGTTTTCAGCAGCGCGCGCCTTTTTCTTTCGATATTGTGGCGGTCAATCTTGACCAAAAGCAACCTGGTTTCCCTAAAGAGGTGTTGCCCAGCTATCTCAATGAATTGGGTGTGGAATATCGTATTGTAGAGCGTGATACCTACAGTATAGTGGTGGAAAAAGTGCCCGAAGGTAAAACGATGTGCAGTTTGTGTTCGCGACTGCGCAGGGGTGTGCTGTACACCACGGCCAAAGAACTGGGAGCTACTAAAATTGCACTTGGCCACCACAAAGAAGACATCTTAGAGACTTTTTTCCTGAACCTGTTTTTTGCGGGTAAATTGGAGGCCATGCCTGCCAAATTCAAAGCCGACAATGGTGAGAATGTAGTGATTCGTCCGCTGGCTTACTGTCATGAAAAAGACATAGCGCATTATGCAGGTTTACGGTCTTTTCCTATTATTCCTTGCAATTTGTGTGGTTCGCAACCCAACATGCAACGAAAAGTCATCAAACAAATGTTGGCCAAGTGGGAAGAAGAATATCCACATCGAACCGATGTGATTTTCACAGCTTTGCACAATGTGCACCCTTCACACTTGTTCGACCGCTCTATTTTCGATTTCGAACAACTAGTGCCATTGCTGAACGGCGAAGAAATAGTGCAAGATTTGGACGATGCGTTTTGACCTTGCGTCCAAAATTAGGCTTTTTCAGCTTTTAGGGGATGCCTTGTTTTCCAGCTGTCTGATTCCGAAAGGTTTTTATTGAAATAGCCAAAGGCACATTCTGCTAAGGTGTTTTTGAAACAGAGATAAGTGGTGTTGTAGTGTGGCACCGCCCCCAATATCGCTTTTGCTTCCAAAGAAGTTCGTCCAAGGGCAAGCTTATTTTTCTCTTTCAAAATGGCTTCTTCCAATACTAAAAAATGGATGTAGAAATACAGATGGTGACTTTGGTTAAAAGCATAGTCTATTCCAATGTAATGCACTTCCAATTTGCTACTCTGTTCGATGGTGCTGTAGAATGCTATCAGCTTTCCCTGAAGATACAATCCCTTCAACCTGAAGGTGTCGTCGCCAAGCTGCTTTTTGAGCAATTCGAAATAAGGTTCGGCCAAAGTGCCAAAGGCAAATGGCTGTCGCTGTATTACTTGCGTGTAAAGGGAATGCAAGGTGCTTTTTTGCGATTTTATTTCCTCCAAATCCATTTCTTTCACCACGATTTCGCTTGCCGACGAAAGGATTTTTTTTGCACGGGCGGCATATTTTTTTCCAAGGGCGGCACGATAGTCTAGCAGCGATTTCCACGAGGGCGAAATGGGCATT
>DMUD01000034.1 GCA_003476475.1 Cytophagales bacterium
AACCTTTTGGCAATGAAACACTGATGCCTTCGGCCATTTTGTTTTTTTCAAAAGTAAACTTGTAGCGCTTGGTTTCGCTTTGGTCGTCGGCTTCTTTTCCCACTCGTTCTTGTGAAAAAGTGGTATTAAATATACAAATTGAGAAAAGGAGTAAAAGAAGTTGTTTCATGTGGTCGGATTTGGCAACAAAAATAGAAAGAAAAGCCCCAAAACGGTAAGCTATATGTAAACACAAAGACGATTAGTGAATGGCACATAACTGCTGCACAAAACGTTCGTCGGGTTTTATCATTTTTAAAACAGAAAAACCTATGGGTTCTATTTTTTTCAGTTGTTCTACCAATTCTGATATTTTGGAAAAGCGGGGTTTTCCAATTTCATTCATGCTTACCTTCATTATTTTGATAAGCAAAGTAATGTGGCCAAGTTCGTCTTTGCCCAATATGCGCACTTGCCTTTGTAAGCTGCTTACCAATGAATTGTACAATTCTTCGTCTCGAAGAAGACAGTATTGAAGCGCAAGAAGTATTTTTACGTCTAGCAAGGCTTCGGGGTATTTTTTAATGCTGTGTTCGTTCAGCAAATTGTTCAGCCATTTGGCGGCCTCGTCGTATTTATCCACAAAAAAACATACAACGGCACGATAGGTCATGTATATGAGGGTACATCCCACGTCGTGTGTATCGTTTTCGAATTCCAAAAACAGCACCTGATTTTCTTCATATAAATCAGCAAGTGTATTTAAGCTTCTGTTTCTTTCTATTTTCGAATAAAGGAAAAGCGGTGAAAAAGTATAAAATCCATAGTTGCTAAGAAGGGCCGAGGTATAGTCGTTAACTTCATGATAATGTTTTTCGGCTTGTTCATGTAATTTTTGTTGTAGGCAATATTCGTAGCAAAGAAACTCGAAAACGGTGCGCAAATGATAGTAGGTAGTGTCTTGTTTGTAGGTGTCTAGAATGTTGTTTACCTTATTAAAAATATCCTCTATACTCTCTTTTTCCTTTTTATAGTCATCGTCTATAAAAAGACGATGATAAATATTCACAGCACTTTTATACACATACAATCGGTGCGATTGGTACAAATTGCACACGTTGTTTATTTCATTGCACAAAAAGTCGAGCTGTGTATTTTTATAATGGATTCCTTGAATGAAAAAAGATTCTAGGGTTTTGAAATAATCTGCCAATAAGTCTTCGGTTTTGTCCAATGCAAGCATGTAGGCCACATGTTTGTTGTATAGTTGCGAGTAGTAGTATTTTTCGGGCGAGTTGGCGTGTAGTCTTTTCAGGTATTTGTACACGATGGTGAGCTCGCTCGAGATGTCATAGTTGATGAGGTCTTTCTCTAGTTTTTTTAAAGTGGCCACAATGATTGATTTATTTTTGGTGAAGAAAATGTCTTGTATAGAGGCAACCTTTTTTAAAATATCTGTTCTTGGATTTTCTGATTGAAGTAAAAGATACTCTTCTATTTTTTCGTTTAGTCGCGACCGAAGCGTATAAAATGCATTTTGGTTTATCTCCAGTTCTTCCATTATTCTGCTGTCGGAATACTGTTTTTCTCTCAGAAATTTGAGCAGATAAGCTGATTTTTCGGCATTGCAAATTATCAATGAGTTGTAAATCTCTTGGCTGTCTTTGTCTGAGAGCTGTTTAATAATATTCTTTAACTTAGACATTTTATAAGATTTCGTAGAAGCAAAATACTAAAAGTGTTTATAACAAACAATTTGCTGAAATAAAAATGACTAATTGAAATGCGGCTAGAATATGGAACAAGTTCAATTTAACAACAGGATAACCGCATTATTGGGTGTAAAATATCCCATAGTGCAAGCGGGAATGGTTTGGTGTAGTGGTTGGCGATTGGCTTCGGCCGTAAGCAATGCGGGTGCTCTAGGCATAATAGGTGCCGGTTCTATGCGCCCAGCAGTATTGCTCGAACACATAGAAAAATGCAAGAAAGCAACCCAAAACCCATTTGCAGTTAACGTGCCCTTGCTTTATCCTGATATTGAAAAGTTAATGCAAGTAGTGGTGCAGCAAGGGGTTCAAATCGTGTTCACTTCAGCGGGAAATCCTGACACTTGGACTACTTGGCTCAAAGAAAGAGGGGTAAAGGTGGTACATGTTGTATCTAGTTTGAAATTTGCCCTGAAAGCCCAACAGGCAGGTGCCGATGCGGTGGTTGGGGAAGGTTTTGAAGCAGGCGGGCACAACGGAAGAGAAGAAACCACCACATTTTGCCTCATTCCCATGCTAAAAGAAAAACTCGACATTCCAATTATTGCTGCCGGTGGCGTGTATTCAGGCAGAAGCATGTTGGCTGCTTTTGCTCTAGGAGCTGAAGGCGTACAAATAGGGACAAGGTTTGCAGCCTCGGTCGAATCTTCGGCACATGATCATTTCAAACAAAAAATATGGGAGGTTGAAGAAGGGCAAACCGAGTTGGTTTTGAAAAAATTGAATCCCGTAAGAATGCTCAAAAATCCGTTCTATGAAAAGGTAAAAGAGTTGGAAACAATTGGGGCGTCGGTCGAAACACTCAAAAACTTGTTGGGAAAGGGACGTTCAAAACGCGGTATATTTCAAGGCGATTTGCAAGAGGGCGAATTAGAAATAGGCCAAATTGCGGCGATGGTACGAAAATCTGAAACAGCTGCCGAAATCGTCAATCAGATAGTGGAAGAATACATTAGGATGAAAAATAGTTTATAGTTATTGCGTGTTCCCACTTTTCGCCATACCTGCAACAATGTTGCAACTAATTATTGCATCCGTATCTTTGTCCCCCTTTATCTTATACTTCTTTTGACACATCTGCGTTTAGCATACATTGTTCTACTTTTCCTAATGTCCTTTTTAGGGGCTACTGCACAGCCCATCTGTCATTTGAAAATAAAGGGTATAGTGTTGGATGGAGAAACGAATCAACCATTTGAGGGAGTATCGGTTTTTTTGAAAGAATTCAATGTGGGCACCGTATCCGACGCTAAAGGTAGATTTGAACTATCAAAACTTTGTGAAGGAGAGCATGAGGTGGTGTATTCTTTTTTGGGTTACAAAACCTACGTGGCAAAATACAAGCTGACCGAAGAAACGGTTTACGATAGAGTATTATTGCACACCGACACTTGTGTGTTGGAGTCTGTTACGATTTATGGTATAAAAGCAGAAAATCAGGCTACTTACACCACCGCGGTGTTGGATGGAAAATCTTTGGAAAAAACCCGTGGCTTGTCTTTGGCCGATGCATTGAAGGAATTGCCCGGAGTAGAGGTGTATCGTACAGGCACTTCGATAGCCAAACCGGTCATTCATGGCATGTATGGCAACAGGGTGTTGATGTTAAATGCTGGCCTGAGGCAGGAAGGCCAACAATGGGGCAATGAGCATGCTCCCGAAATAGATCCCTTTGTGTCGGACAAATTGGCGGTCATAAAGGGCGCTTCGGTGGTACGATATGGTTCCGATGCCATTGCAGGAGTGGTGGTGGTGGAGCCACGCAAAATGCCTTTGGAAAGAGGAGTTTTTGGCGAAATGAATCTTGTAGGAATGGGGAACAATCGCCAAGGTACAGCATCGGCTATTTTAGAAGGAAAATTGGGCGAAAAAATTCCCTTGCAATGGCGTTTTCAAGGCACCTACAAAAAGGCGGGCAATGCCAAAACGCCTCAATATTATTTGGCCAATACGGGATTTGAGGAAAAAAACTTCTCATATTCATTGGCCTACAACAAAAAATGGTTCGAAAGCAACCTTTTTTACAGTCAGTTCAACACCACATTGGGTATATTTTCTGGAGCACACATAGGCAGTTTGGCCGATTTACAAACGGCCATCAACAGAACAAGACCGGCCGTCACAAGTCATTTTTCCTACGACATCCAACGCCCTTTTCAGCATGTAGAACACGAACTGGTTCGTTTAAAACTTGCTGCCAAAATATATGCTTTAGGAAAAGTGGGTCTTCAGCTTGGTCGCCAGTTCAACGACCGTTCTGAATTCGACTTGTTGCGCAGCTCGCAAGCAAATCTTCGCAAGGACAATCCCCAGTTGCAATTCAAGCTTACTACACATAGCGTTGATGCCTATTTTGAACACAAACCCGTAGCCAAACTAAACGGGTCGTTTGGGGTGGCCTACATTCGGCAAAGCAATGTGTGGCAAGGCCGTTTTCTTATCCCCAATTTCATTAGCAATGCCTATGGAATTTTTGCTACCGAAAAATGGGTACATCGCAAATTTGAAGCGGAATTGGGCATCAGATACGACCAAAAAAATATTGACGTGTACACCAACGGGAATGGGCTAGTACAAAAAACGCCCCATTTTTTTTCGCAAACAGTAGCTACGATAGCGTTGGCGTATATGCTGCGCGAAAATTTGACACTGAGAGCTGATTTTGGTACCACATGGCGCCCCCCAACAGTCAACGAATTGTACAGCAAAGGCTTGCATCACGGAGCGGCGGCTATCGAAAATGGCAATCCAACTATTCGTCCAGAAAAAGCCTATAAAGCGGTAGTATCTTTGGAAAACAGAGGCGAAAAATACAAGTCGTCGCTGGTATTTTATTATAACCACATTCAAGATTACATCTATCTAAAGCCCGATTTGTTGCTTGTGCAAACAACTCGCGGTGCTTTTCCTTCCTTCACCTATTCCCAAATAAATGCGCGTTTTTTTGGTACCGACGCCATGACCGATTTTCAGCTAACAAAGGCTTTTCAACTTATATGGAAGGGAGCCGTGGTTTTGGCACGTAATGAAACCGAAAATCAATATGTGCCCTTTGTGCCTCCTTTTCGATACAGTGGCACATTACGTTATAGCCCGCATTTCAACCAGTTTTTAAAAAAACACCAAGCCTATGTGGGGGTTTCATGTGCAAGAGTTGAAAAACAGCACAGAGTTCCCGAAAATGCCGACTATATGCCGCCCCCCCCAGCCTATACACTTTTTGGAGCAGAAATGGGTGCCGACATCGTTTTTGGAAAATACACGGTGGTGTGTAGTCTTGAAATCAACAATTTGTTTGATGTGTCGTATCGCGATTACATGAATAGATTTCGTTATTTCAACGATGAAATGGGAAGAAATGTGGTATTCAGGATGAAGATGCCACTCACGTTCCGTTACTAAAAGAAACTTCAGAAAAAATAAATGCAACAATGTTGCATATTTGTTGCGCCCTTATTTTATTTGCAACATTGTTGCATTTATAACATAACATTATGAGAAATCTGAGTAAAAAAATCCTTTTGATTGGAACGATGGCCCTTTTTTTGTTCGCTTGCAAAAAAAATAAATCGGCAGATCCAAAACCAGATACACCGCTAGATCCAGGAGCGGGAGAATCGGAAAATATTACAAGGGTTGCGCTGTATTTGACCAATCAGTCTACCAGTAAAATAGACACGGTCGAGTGGAAAGATGTGGATGGCGACGGCATAGGAAATCCACCTGTGATAGACTCTTTAATACTTCTTCCAAACACCACATACAACGTACAACTTAAAATATTTGACGATACCAAAAACCCCGCAGATACAATAAGCCACGAGGTGGAAGAAGAGGCCGATAACCATATATTCCATTACACTTTCACACCCAAAACGGCCAACGGCTTGTTAGTGACAACCAGTATCCTTGACAAAGACAAATTGTCGCCTGCGTTGCCACTAGGTTTGAATTTCGATTTAACCACCAACCAAAATTCAGGCGAAGGTAGTTTTGAAGTAGTTTTAAGGCATTTTGGCCCTGGGCTTGCCAAAACCACCAACCCAAGTGATGGCGAGGAAGATTTAAAAATAGCATTTCCAACCAAAGTAGAGATTCTTCAAAAGTAAAGCTGCCTATCCGGCGCTTCGACAGGCTATGCGGCCTTGGTGGGCTTAACTAGACCTAACTGGCACAAGCATTCGCTTGTGCCTTTTCTTTATTTCTGCCGTGTCAGGAGCTATCGCCTATCACGGCTTAAAAAAATATGTTGACTATAACAATTCGATTAGGCGTTTCTGTAACTGCATCATTTCTTTGTCTTTTTCTTCCAAAAGCTGTTTGCAGTTTTTTTCATTTTCACCATGCGAAAGGAGACCTATTACCGTCAGTCCGAAAAGCGTGCTTATTTGACTTAGTCTTGAAAAATTAATGTCGGTAATGTTGCGTTCTATTTT
>DMUD01000233.1 GCA_003476475.1 Cytophagales bacterium
GTTATTTCGTCTTCAATCACATCGCGTTTCTTACTTTCGACTAATTTTTTCAAAAACAAAATGGACGAAACTGAACCTATTCTTTACGAAGGTGTCATCTATAGTCCTTACCAAATGCCCTGTGGAAGCCCTTTTTCAGTGAATTATTACAAAAACTAAAATTCTGGGTTTTATGCAAGATTATGCTAACCTTGCTTTCGTAGCATTCAAACCTTTTGGACCCATCTCCACTTCAAATGTTACTTTGTTATTTTCTTTGATTTTATCTATGAGTCCGTTCACGTGTACAAAAATACTTTCTTGTGTTTCAGAATCTTTGATAAATCCAAATCCTTTGGATTCGTTGAAGAATGAAACAATACCAGTCCTCAAATTACTTTTTCTTTCGTCACTTTGTTTGGCTGTGCCAATGCTGATGTCTTCTAGTTTATTTTCTAATTTTCTTCTCTTTGGGTCGGGTGGAGTGGAGGTAATGTTGCCAAATTCATCTACATAAGCCAACATTTCATCTAGGTTGTGGCCATTTTTTGCGTTGGCTTTTCTTTCTAGTTTCTTGTGTTCTTTGTCTTGTTTTTTCTTGAGCCTTTTCTTTTCGGCTTCTTTTTTGTTGAATGTTTCTTGTGATTTTGCCATTTTAAGCCTAAAGTGTGGGTTAATTTATAAATATACGAACGAAGGGTGAATAATCAAACTTTCTTGTGATTTTGAGCTATTTGTTTAATCCTTGCTTTATAAGTTTTACATTGGCCTTGAACATGCCGATATAAGTTCCTTCATTCATATTCGGGGCGCCCAAGGCATCGGAATACAGACTTCCCCCAATGTGAATTTTGTGCCCTTTTCTTTTGCAACCTTCTATTACAGAATTGATTGCCTTTTCAGAAATAGAAGTTTCGACAAAAATCGCTTGAATATTTCGTACTACCAAGGTTTTGGTAAGACTGGTAATTTCACTAAGCCCATATTCCGAAAGCGTAGAAATGCCTTGAAGACCAATGACTTCCATATGATATCTTTTGCCAAAATAGCCAAAAGCATCGTGAGCAGTAACCAATACCCTTTGTTTTGCTGGAATGCTTTCTATGTCGCGCATTGCTTGCTCATCAAGTAATCTCAGTTCCTTGTCGTAGGCGGCTGCATTACTTTTAAAAAAAAATGCGTGTTCTGGATATTCTTTTACGAGTGTCTTTTCGCTTTCTTTCAAACAATACCGCCACATACTTACGTCGAACCAAATATGGGGATCGGGTATTCCGTGGCTTGAATCGGCCATAAGCAATAGGTGTTTTGGAATGCCCTCGCTTACTGCCACCACTTTTTTGGTGCGTTTTAATTTTTGGAAAATCTCAGACATTTTTCCTTCCAAATGTAAACCGTTGTAGAAAATAATATCAGCATCTGACATTAACTTCAAATCGCTGAGAGAGGCTTTGTACAAATGTGGATCTACGCCTGGGCCCATAAGGGCATACACTTTGGCTTTATTGCCCACAATATTTCGTACCATGTCGGCAATATGGCCCGTAGTGGTCACAATTGTGATGTGGTGTTTTTCTTTGGGTAGGTTTTGGCACGAGAAAAGCAGGTAAGAAATTAAAAAGACAGCGAAGAAGGGTGCCCTTTTGTTCATCAGCATGAAATGTAAATATTTCGCGCCACTTGTTTCGACACAATAGTGCGCTTGAAGTTGTTGATGAGTATTTCTACTGATCCGTCGTATTCTACTTTGTCGGTTATTTCCAATGTACATTTTAAGCCAATTTGTAGTTTGTCCAAGTGCTTTAAAAAAACGGGGTTAGTATCTTGTACGGCCACTACGACACCTTTTTCGCCTAAAGTGGCTTCTTCCAGCGTTTTTTTCCTTGCTACATTCATATTGCCTTTTTCGTCGGGAATGGGGTCGCCGTGTGGGTCATACTGCGGAAATCCAAGAAATTTGTCTAGGCGCTGAATAAGTAGGGGGGAATGAATGTGCTCCAATTGTTCGGCCACCTCGTGTACCTGATCCCAATGGAATTTCAGTTTTTCGACTAAAAAAACTTCCCATAGTCGATGCTTCCTAACTACCAAGAGGGCTACTTTTTTCCCGTTTTCAGTTAGTCTTACGCCTTGGTATTTAACGTGTGTAATGAGGTTCTTTTGCGCTAGCTTCTTGTACATGTCTGTGACAGAAGCTGGCTTGGGTTTTAGGTAATCGGAAATGTCGTTGGTGAAAACCTCATTTTGTCCATTTTCCGATAAGTGGAAAATAGCCTTCATATAGTTTTCTTCGGTAAAAGAGATGTTCTTGTCGTTCATCTCTACAAATTTATAATTTTTAGGTAACTCGAAAAAATAATTTAGGAATTGTCTATACGCTCAGGATAAAAATTATTAGTATTTTTCGTCTAACTTAAATTTTTTGATAAAACTAGAAAGTAGAGTTACGTATTTCGAATTCGTTTTGCGAATAGTCTACCCATCTTATGATGAAATATTTATACTTGCAAGAGCATTTGCAATATAATTTTCTTTTATCTCGTGCAAGTACTTCGAATTAAAAAAGTTTTATTAAATACGCTGTAAATCAATTGTTCGTGGGTGCTCATGATAATAAAATATAGCCTGGTTTTGAACAAAATATTTACAATACGGGCAAAGAAGTATTTTTGAATGGAATTGGGAGTAATAGGTGGAGGTGAGTGGGAGATATTTTATTTCCTATCTAAGAAAAATTGTATTTTTCGCAATCTTGTGCACATTGGGATGTTGCATTCTTACCAAGTTCAGCTCTGTTTTTTTGAAAGTGGCACACATCGTATATTTTTATTCTGTTGTCAATGCAATTTTAAAAATATAAAAAATTTAAATTGTTAATATTAAAAAAATGTGCTGGGTCTTTGAAGCTAAAAAAATTAATTCAACAACAAATAAACGGGCAAGTGGTCTGATACTTTCCTAGCTTCTTTCAGGGTGGGGAATTTTTTTGTAAAATCTATTCTACCCGACTTCAAAATTTTGATTTGAGCTTTTTCAACAAGGAAGTTATCGTAATCGTTGGCAAATTTTTCGGTTCCTTTGGGCTCCATTTTGATAGTAGTTTTCAAATTGTTTAGGGCAGGGTATAGGCCATGATATTTCAATTCCTCGAAAACGGAATTGGTAGAAGAAAGATTGAAATCGCCTGCGATAATCAAATTGTCTTTTTTGTACAAGTTGTCCAGTCTGTCCAATTCGGCTATTTCCAACCAAGGCATTTTCTTTTTCGGTACAGTGTGCAGGTTTGCTAAAAGTAGACTTTTGTTTTTAGCCATGAACCGAGCCATGTAGGGCTCTCTGTCTATGTAGTAATCCAAGGTGCTTTCAAGCCAAGGCTTGCCTATTAACGTTACAGTCGATGATTTCCAAAGATAGGCATAACACTCTGTCCCTCTTCCATTTGTAGGTTTGCTCACTACACTATTCCAATTTTTTCCGGTTTTCTCAAGTAGCAATTCCAGCATTTCAATAGCATCGATGCCGTCTTGGTCAATTTGCACTTCTTGTATCATTACAATATCTGCATCTTGAATTAAACTTGCCATGAGGCCAATTTTGGCTTTTTTCTGTATGCCAAAATTTTGAATATTCCAAGAAACTAGTTTTACTTGACAAAATGCATAACTATTCCAAAATAAAGATGAAATAAATATAATTTTTAAGCCAATTCTTGGTTGATGCATGGCAATAGGACATTTTATAAAAATGTTATTTGGAGAAAAAAGCCTCTACAAAGGCATGTTTGTCAAATGGTTGTAGGTCGTCTATTTTTTCGCCTATACCAATATATTTTACAGGTATTTTGAATTCGTCTGAGATACCTATCACGACTCCGCCTTTGGCTGTTCCGTCTAGTTTGGTAATGGCGAGAGAGGTTACATCGGTTGCTTTGGTAAATTCGCGGGCTTGAATGGCGGCATTTTGTCCGGTACTTCCGTCCAATACCAAAAGTACTTCATGGGGTGCATCAGGAATGAATTTTTGAACCACACGTTTT
>DMUD01000152.1:0-7976 GCA_003476475.1 Cytophagales bacterium
CGCACTCGTTTGTACCCCCGTGGCAGGTGCGGATACCAGTAGAGATTGAAACTAAAGATTAAACGAATTGTTGATAGGTAATTGTGTCAGTTGGTAACACCAGAAACGGCAAAGTTTTCATAAGTGTTGGTGAAGAACACCAAAACTTATGAAAATATCATCATTGTTAAAATTGAAAAGAAATGCTGTGTGAGGTAATCGGATGGCTTGGGGCCTTGTGTGTGTTGTGGGCATACTATCTTATTTCTACTGGGAAGGTCACTGGCGAGTCACTGTTTTTCCAATGGATAAATTTTATTGGGGCGTCATTACTCATAGTATATACACTTTACAAAAGTGCATATCCCTCGGCCTTTGTAAACATAGCATGGCTTTTAATAGCTATTGTGGGGCTATGGAAATTATATAGAAAAAAATAAGTTATTGGCAATCAGCAAGTTTGTTGCTTGGGCTAACAGCGCCTTCCCACACACATTTGCGGGAACTCGATTCGGCGAAATAGGTGTAATTGCGCCCGTTTGCTAGCACAATACTTTGCGAGGCTGCCGAGTTCAGCACAAGGGTTGGATTTTTGGTGTCGTATTTGTTTTGGCCAATGTATATTTTGATGATTTCACCTGATTTGTAGTCGTCAGGAGGGATGAAAGTAAATGCAAGACTGGTGCAATTTCCCAAGTTTTGGGTCACGACTTTGCCTCCTTCTGCTTCAATACTACCCGTCCATATACAATCGTTGGATCGTGCTTGATAGCCAACTGTTCCTTTCCTGAATTTTTTGTAGCCAGTTACGGGCAATATTTCTGGTGAACCGTTATTGAATACAATATTGGGAAAAGTGCCAGAGGGCGTTGTGATTTTGATAAGTGAAGTAACAGGTTGGATATATATAGTGGCTTGTACTTCTGTGCCATTTTGAAAACCATCTATGGTATAGTAAGCCTCCGAATTGTCTTTATCTATACGTTCGATAGTGGAACCGCCTCCATCAATGAAAAAGGAGGTATTGTCGTGCACCAGTACCCAATAGGGTGTGTTGGCAGGTAGATTTTGAAAGTCCACGTGCCCGTTTATCACCTTTTTGGTCAGGTAGCTTCCAACCGAATTGTAAATTTGATTTAAACTGTTTTTGTAGGCAGTTTCAAAATAATTCAAATTATTGTATATGTAAATATTTGCTTCTTTAACTAAATTTTTATTCTCGTCTTTCACATCCAAGCTCAAGGTAATCACAGGAGGTATTTCTTGGATTCTCGATTTGCAAGTAGGCCCTAAAACGGCTACAGCAATTAGCAGCGAAAGGTAGCGTGCAATATGTTTTAGCTTGTGCTTCAAGTTGTTATTTGTATATCACAATTTTTTGAATCAAGTGCTTTTGGTCTTCTACAATTCTAATAAAATACACGCCTGCACTCAAGTCTTCGATATTGACTTTTGCCGTTTTCGACCATGTGCTACCTTCGTTAAAAGAGATTTCTTTCATTAATGTCCCTGTGTTGGAATACAAACCAGCATTTGAGGCGTTTTCAGTCGAAGGACGATAATGTACATAAAAATGGCTGTTGGCTGGATTGGGGTATATTTTCAAGCTCGATTCAATGTCGGCAGTTTCGTCGGGAATATAAATCGAATTGCCTTCAATACGCACATCGCTGGCACGCTGAATGGGAAAATTGTAGCCCGATACGGTGTACACACTCGAAAGTCGGCAACCGCCGGCATAAGTGGCCATTACCATATAGTCACCGTCATATCTCACTTTAAGTTCGTTATTGTTTCCTCCAGCTACAAGCAAATATTTTTTCACCGATTCTACATACACATACCATTGCAAGATAGGAGTCAAAAAGCCATTGCCCGTAAAGGGGGTGGCATTCAAACTAGAGGCAGGACTTCCACTGGCCGTAATTTCTGGCGAATTGATTACCTCATGGGACGCTTTGGCCACCGCAATGGGCTCTGAACACTTTTGGCAGTCGGTATATTCTAAGCAAACGGCATAATATCCGGGGAAAAACGGTTGGTAGCTAGTTTGTGTAAGGCTATTGGCACCGGCTATTTTGAAAAAATTGTTCGAAACGTTGGCACTACTGCCGCCAGTTTCGGAGTAGTACCACTGAACAGAAATGGGTGTTTGGCCAGCAGCAGGGAAAGTGGTGCTGTATTGCAATGTTTTCAAGAAGGCATTGGTGATGCCGCACAATGGTTCAGCGTTGGAAGTGATTGTAATGGTAGGACAATTGTCCACTTTAGGTATGTTGGGGTAGGCTTGTAAACCTTGTCCAATATTGAAAAGGACAGAGTTGCTCTGTTGGTTGAAAACAATGGCTTCGCCAATTGACCATGATATGTTGCCAAACCCGGTGATGTCGGAAGCGCCAGATGCAGTACCCAAATAATCGTGGGTTGTTTTTTGGGCATACAGCAATTGGGTAGTCCAAAACAAAACTAAAAATGATATGTATTTGCGTATTGGCAAGATATTTAATGGGTTTATTCAAGAAAAAGGCCTAATGTAAACGCCAAAGACAAGTATTTTCTTTTTCAAAACTACATAATCTATTTTAGAAATGCAGAAAAAGGATAAGGGTTCTATATCTTAAACATCAAAATACCAACAAGTAAAAAAATTATCCCTAAGCTTAGCCAAAACAGGTAGAAATCAATGTCTTTTTTCTTGGTTTCAAAAATATGAGGTTTGGGGTAATGTTTTGGTTGCTTGGTTTGGAAACTACCCATCGAACGATAAAGACCTCCGTGGTGGTAATGGTAATCGGGCGCGGTTTGCAATCGCTTTTTTTCGTCGTATTGCTTTCGTAGCCGCAGGTTCGACAATGTTATGTAGGCTTCGTTTATTTTTTTGAATTCTTCTTCCGCTTCTTTCTGACCAAAATTTTTGTCGGGGTGGTATCGAAATGCAAGTCGTTTGTATGCTGCTTTTATTTCTTCCAAATTCGCTTTAGGCGAAATGCCGAGTACCTCATAATGATTCATTTTTGCGGCTTATGTGGCAAAAATCTTAATGGTTTACTGCTTATTTTGCTCGTTTAGTATTATTGCCAATAAGATTATATCTTCTTCAAAACCAGGCAGGTACGGTTGGTTAAATACAAACTTATGAAGCCCGATTCCTCTTGTGCAACTGGCAGTGCTAGGTATTCAATGGAATTGTCTATTCGATTGTGCCCGCCAAACTTGGCATCGTCCGAATTCAGCACAATTTTGTAAGTACCTTTTTGGGGTACCCAAAATTTGTAATCGAATATGGAGCGATAAGTATGGAAGTTGAAAATGAAAATAAGGCCTCCTCTTTCAAATACGATTACCTTGTTTTGGCCGTCCATGTTCAATTGGTTGGCAAAACCCGAATTCAGCACCCCTGCCTCGTTTATTAGTTTCAGCATTTTTCGGTCGAAATCGGATAGGTAATGGTATTTCAATTCTTTGTTATCGACCAAATTCCATTGCCTGCGGGCGTATTTGTAGCTCCAGCCATTGCCCTCTCGCGGAAAATCAATCCATTCGGGATGGCCAAATTCGTTTCCAAAAAAATTGAGATATCCTTCGCCACCCAATGCGATAGTAAACAGACGCAACATTTTGTGCAAGGCAATGCCCCTGTCTATCACAATGTTGATGTCGTTTTTGCTCATGTGCCAGTACATTTCCTGATCCATGAGCCAAAAAGCAATGGTTTTGTCGCCTACAAGTGCTTGGTCGTGCGATTCGGCATAGGCAATGGTTTTTTCCATGTATCGGCGGTTGTTTAGCACCCCCCACATTTCATACACATTCCATTCTTCGTCCGACTTTTCTTTCAGCAATTTTATCCAATAGTCGGGTATACCCATAGCCAATCGGTAGTCGAAACCAATGCCGCCATCTTCTACCTTCAAGCAAAGCCCCGGCATGCCGCTCATGTCTTCGGCAATAGATATGGCGCTGGTTTTTACGGTTTTTACCAAAGTGTTGGCCAATTGCAAATAGGTGAGGCAATCCCAATCTACGTCTTGTACAAAATACTTATCGTAATGGTCGAAGTTGGTGTAGTTACCATGATGGTAATACATCATGGAAGTGATACCGTCGAAACGGAAACCATCGAAATGGAATTCCTCCAGCCAATAGCGCACATTCGAAAGCAAAAACTGTTTCACCTCTTTTTTGCCATAGTCGAAAAGCATCGAATCCCAAAGTTCGTGATACCCGCGACCACCTGCATGAAAATACTGGTGGTCGGTACCATCGAACTCGTTCAATCCTTCTGCAAAATTTTTGACGGAATGTGAATGTACAATGTCCATGATTACGGCCATTTCCATCGAATGTGCCTTGTTTACTAAATATTTTAGTTCTTCTGGAGTACCAAAACGGGAGGAAGGACAAAAGAAATTAGAAACATGGTAGCCGTAAGAGCCGTAATAGGGGTGCTCCATTACGGCCATTAATTGTATGGTATTGTATCCCAATGCTTTGGCGCGGGGCAATATGTTGTCGGCAAATTCTACATAAGTTCCCAATCCCTCTTTTTCTTGCGCCATGCCCGTGTGGCATTCGTAGATGAAAAGAGTCGAATTTGTAGAAGCATCGAATTTGTCGTCGGTCCATGCAAACTCGGTTTCGGGAGCCCATACTTGGCCAGCAAAATCGTGCGAAACGGGGTCTTGCACTACTCTTTTAATGTAGGCAGGTATGCGGTCGTGACGGCCATTTTTTCCAACGACATGCACTTTGACCCTGTCGGCATGGTTGAGTGAAATATTTTTGTTGTTATTTATCGTAATTTCCCAAACTCCGTTGTCTGTCTTTTGAAGGGGATGGCTGGAGCGGTTCCATTCGTTGAAATCGCCTATTAAATAAAGTTCAGAAGCATTGGGAGCCCATTCGCGGTACACCCATTCATTCTTTTGGGCATTGTAATGAAAGCCTAAAAAGTGGTGTTGCCCGGCAAAATCGTACAATGATTTGGACGTTTTTTTAATCGTGCTCAGTTCGTCTTGAAAGCGTCTTAGTCTAGCTGTAATGGCATCGGCATATGGTTCTAGCCAAGGGTCGTTGGCCAATAGTGCTAGCTTATTAGTCATGTAGTTCAAAAGTTTTAGTCAAATCTACTAATTAAAAGATGGGTTTTATATTTTGGAGTAGAAAATAGAAAGTGTTTCATTCATCTTTTCAAAGGTATGCCGAATTTGTTCTTTAATGTGAGGGTCTGAAAGGAACAATTCTACATCGTTTTCAGAAGTTATATCCAACTGGCTTACCTTGTAGGTGAGTTCGTTTTGCCCATTTTCAAACTTGAGCAAATATTTGTTGTTCCAAGAGTAAACCGTCACCTTCCAGCCCTCTACGACAGTTTCTTTAATTATTTGCATGGTGTGTGGGTGGACTTATTCTAAATTTTCCAAATCGTACTCCTTAAGTTTCCGGTACAATGTTCTTTCCGAAATACCCAAATCGCGCGCGGCGTGCCTACGCTTGTTTTTATTTTTTTTCAAGGCACGTAATATCATTTCTTTCTCTTTGTCGTTCAAAGAAAGAGATTCTTCTTCATGCGTAATGTCTTGTATGCCGTCAATATGGATGGTATGAGGTTCGTTGGGTTGGGCTATCACAATGGAAGAAGGAGTTTGTGCGGAGGTGGGCACGTTACGTAGGGTCTCGCCATGAAAATCTTCAAATAATTCTTGATTGGTATGCAGCACCGAGGCATCAACTTGGCCGTTGGTGATGAGTTCGAAAACCAGTTTTTTTAGTTCGGTCATGTCTTTTCGCATGTCGAACAAAACTTTGTACAACAAGTCGCGTTCGGAAAGGCCACTGTCGGCACCGCCAAATGTTTTCAGCAAGGTGGGGAATTTGCTTCCTTGGTCTTGTGGTAGGTATTGTGCCAAAGTGGTTACCGAAATTTCTCGATCAGTTTCTAAAACTGAAATTTGATCAACCAGGTTTTTAAGCTGACGGATGTTGCCGGGAAAACGAAAACTGAGTAAAAGCGTTTTGGCCTCCTCGCTTAGTCGGATAGGTTTTGTACGGTATTTTTCCGAAAAGTCACCCGCAAATTTTCGAAACAATAGGTCGATATCGGTGCCTCTTTCGCGCAACGGGGGTACATAAATGGGCACCGTATTCAATCGGTAATACAAGTCTTCCCTGAACTTTCCTTTTTCTACGGCTTCTATCAATTTTACATTGGTAGCGGCCACTACCCGCACATCGGTTTTTTGTACTTTGGAAGAGCCCACTCTAATGAATTCGCCGTTTTCCAACACCCGCAATAAGCGCGCCTGTGTGCCAAGTGGCATTTCGCCAATTTCGTCCAAAAAAATGGTACCACCATCTGTTACTTCAAAATAACCTTTTCGTGCCTCGTGTGCCCCGGTAAAAGAGCCTTTTTCGTGACCAAAAAGTTCGGAATCGATGGTGCCTTCTGGTATGGCACCGCAGTTGATAGCAATAAATTGGCCATGTTTGCGTGCACTTAGTTGGTGTATAATTTTAGAAAACGACTCTTTCCCGCTGCCACTTTCGCCGGTTATAAGTACTGTCATATCGGTAGCAGCCACTTGTGCGGCTACTTTTATGGCATGCACCAACAAGGGCGAGTTGCCAATGATGCCGAAGCGGTTTTTAATGGATTGTATCTCTTGTTCAGTCAATGGAAGTAAATTAATTGATAGATTTTCCTAACAATGTGCCGGCCGTGCAGTCAGTTATCAATACCTCGACATACTGTCCTTTTTCATACTGCCCTTTTGGAAATACCACTACTTTGTTTTGAGAATTTCTTCCTTGCAAATAGTCTTCCGAACGTTTTGAAAAACCTTCAATCAGCACTTCATGTGTTTTTCCAATGGCTAGTTTGTTCCTTTCGAACGAGTGCTTGGATTGCAGTTGAATGATTTCTTGAAGACGTCGTTTTTTTACTTCCTCCGACACATCGTCTTTTAGTTTTTTGGCGGCCGGTGTATTTGGCCTCTCGGAATAGGCAAACATATAAGCATAATCGTACTGCACAATGTCCATCAAACTTAAAGTGTCTTGATGTTCCGCTTCAGTTTCGCCACAAAAACCGGCTATGGTATCGGTTGTAATGCTACAGTCATCACCTAAAATTCGTTTTATGGAAGCAATGCGTTCCAAGTACCATTCACGGTCGTAGGTGCGGTTCATTCTGTCCAATACGGCGCTATTTCCGCTTTGGGCTGGCAAATGAATGTTTTTGCAAATGTTGGGATGGGCGGCCATTGTTTTCAGTACCTCGTCGGTCATGTCCTTCGGATGAGAGGTGGTAAAACGCACACGAAGTTGGGGATTTATATCAGCCACACTGGACAAAAGTTGGGCAAAATTGACAACGACTCCATTCGATTCGTCTTTCCATTTGTAAGAATCTACATTTTGACCCAAAAGCGTTACTTCTTTGAAGCCTTTGTTGAATAAATCTTTGGCTTCGTTCAGAATGGAAGATGCATCGCGGCTGCGCTCCCTACCACGAGTGTAGGGTACCACGCAAAAAGAACACATGTTGTCGCAACCCCGCATAATGGAAATAAAAGCCGAAATGCCATTCGAATTGAGTCTTACCGGTTCTATGTCGGCATAGGTTTCTTCACGCGAAAGGAAAACATTGATGGCTTTTTGTCCTTCGTCCACTTCGCCTAGAAGATTGGGTAAGTCTCGGTAGGCGTCGGGACCTACCACCAAATCCACCACTTTTTCCTCGTCAATCAATTTGGTTTTCAGTCTTTCGGCCATGCAACCAAGCACGCCAATTTTTATATCGGGGTTCTTTTTTTTTAGGCCTCGAAGGTGTTCCAGTCTGTTTCGAACTTTTTGTTCGGCATTTTCACGTATTGAACAAGTGTTCAAGAAGATAAGGTCGGCACTTTGAATATTGGAGGTTGAAGTAAAGCCGTTTTGTTGCATCACCGAAAGAATGATTTCGGTATCAGCAAAATTCATTTGGCAGCCGTAGGTTT
>DMUD01000152.1:8256-8478 GCA_003476475.1 Cytophagales bacterium
TTCATTTGGCAGCCGTAGGTTTCAATGTACACTTTGCGAGTGCCCGGGATTTCGGCTTCAGAAGAAACACGGTAGTCGACCGAAGTTGAATTTGCAGGATCGAGTATTTCTAAATCTTTGATTATGTTGGTCATGGCTAGCTAAGGTATAGCAAATATAGCTTTTCTCAAGGTAACTGACAAATTGACAGTTTACCGCAGTGAATCGATGTGTTGGTAAGGC
>DMUD01000247.1:0-362 GCA_003476475.1 Cytophagales bacterium
GGCGACAGTGCCATTGTAGAAATAATGAGCCACTTGGGGGTAGCATCCTCTTTTACCAAAGACGGCATTTTGTTGAAAAAGAAAACCCACGAAACCGAAGTAAGCGTTGACTTTAGCGATTGTCCCGATTTGGCACAAACAGTGGTAGCCTGTGCGGCAGCCAAAGGGATATACATGAAACTGAAAGGCATTGAAAGTCTGCGCATAAAAGAAACCGACCGTATTTTGGCCTTGCAAAACGAACTGAAAAAATTCAACGCAGCCTTGAACGAACTTGAGGAAGGGTGGTTTGAAGTGGTTCCATCAAAAAATATTCCTGAAAAAATTCAAATCCATACGTACGACGACCACCGCATGGCCAT
>DMUD01000247.1:679-4908 GCA_003476475.1 Cytophagales bacterium
CATCCACACCTACGACGACCACCGCATGGCCATGGCATTTGCGCCCTTGGCTTTTGTGGCCGATTTGGAAATAGAAGAGCCCGATGTAGTCCAAAAGTCATACCCCGGTTTTTGGAGCGATTTGACAAAAGCAGGTTTTGCCTTAGCATACTAAATAAGACATGTCCAAAACTTTTGTTCTTTTCGATTGCGATGGCGTGCTAGTCGATAGCGAATTCCTTGCCTCGGAGGTGATGGCACACATGCTTCAATCTTTCGGATTTCCGACTACTGCCCACGACATCATGACGGGTTATGTTGGCCAAAAAGACGTGCAAATAGTGGCTTCTATTGCACAGCTGCACGGCTTGCCTTTGCCCAGCGATTTTATGGCACAATATTCCCTTCGGCTCGATGCTGAATTGGAAAAAAGCTTGCTGCCGATACAAGGAATAGAAGAGGTCTTGAAAAAGTTGAAAGTACCGCGCGCCATTGTCTCCAACAGTAATTTGGCACGAATTCATATTTCGCTCAAAAGCACTCGGTTGGACAAGTATTTCGAGGCCGAAAATGTATTTAGCCCCGATACCGCCCTGTTTTCTAAACCCGACCCGCGCATTTACCTTTATGCCATCACAAAACTTGGCTTAAAGAAATCGGATGTGATTGTGGTAGAGGACAGTCCAACGGGGGTAAAAGCTTCGGTCGAAGCCGGTTTGGATGTGATAGGATTTATGGGAGCAAGCCATGCCACCGAAAACCAAGAAGAAAAATTGAAGGCAAACGGGGCAAGCTACATAGTCCAAAACAGTACCGAACTTTCGGTGCTTTTGAACAAAATTTGTGTGTAGATTTGTCATGTGGTTGTCAGTTGTCGATTGACAGTTGACAGTAAGCATGGCGGTAATTCTTACGACTTTCTACTTGATACTTACTACATCAAAATGACACCTTCGGACATTTTCAAGCTAATTTCAAATTTCTTCCTACTTTTTCTCGTTCAAATCTTTTTTTTCAAGTTTGGGATATTTGGTGTAGCCTTCTGTTTTCCGTATTTGTTTTTTCTATTGCTATTGCCCATGTCCACTCCCAAAGGCCTTTTGCTTATGGTAGGCTTTGGTTATGGTTTGCTTATCGACGTTTTTTTCGACTCGCCTGGCTTGCATGCGGCCGCTTGTACGCTACTGAGCTATTTACGTCCCAATGTCATTTCGGCCATCACACCAGCAGGCGGTTACGACGAATACACTCCAATTTCTGTTCATATTTTAGGCTTTCGGTGGGTGGTTTCCTACACCTTGCTTTTGATTGGGGCTCACCATTTTATGCTCTTTTTCTTAGAAGCCTTTACGTTCATGCACTTTTTTCTTACGCTCATGAAAATTATTTTTAGCACCTTGCTCACTTCTTTTTTGTTTATCCTGATGCAGTACATGATTTCGTCCAAGAAACTGGCAAAATAACCAGTATTTTTAATACGTTTAATTCCATAAAAATTGTTTGAACAACGCAAATACATCATTCAAATCGTCATAGTGGCGGTAGGGGTTATTTATTTGCTCAAACTGCTTTGGTTGCAGGTTATCGACGACACGTTCAAAAACGAGGCAATGCAAAACAGCATACAGCGCATTATCGTGTACCCATACCGTGGCGTAATTTTTGACCGAAACGGCGAGATGCTGGTGGCCAACACGCCCGTGTTCGACATCATGATTGTACCCAAAGATGTGCGTATTCGCGACACTGCCGCATTTTGCGAGGCCTTTTCACTCCCGGTCGAGGAAGTACGTGCCAAAATCAAAGAGGCAAAGAAATTTTCAAAAGTGAAACCATCGGTCTTTATCCCCACTCTTTCTACCGAAGACTGGGCGAAAATACAGGACAAAATGGTCGAATATCCTGGCTTCTATGTGCAAGCTCGTTCGGTTCGAAACTACCCGTACAAATGCATGGCCAACGCACTTGGATACATTGGCGAAGTGAGCAAGGAACGCATCGAACTGCTTGGCAAAGACAATTACCGTTCGGGCGACTACATTGGCATAAGCGGTATCGAGGAAATATACGAAAAGCAATTGCGAGGCAAACGTGGTGTACGCTATGTGATGGTGGACGTAAAAGGTGCAGAAAAAGGACGGTTCAAAGATGGCGAATTAGATACACTTTCTGTGGCGGGCGAAAACCTGACCAGCACCGTAGATGTGAAGTTGCAAGCCTACGGCGAAAAAATAATGCAAGGAAAAACGGGCAGTATTGTGGCCCTAGACCCCAGTACAGGCGAAATTCTTTGTCTGATTTCGGCACCTACCTACGACCCCAATTTGCTAGTGGGTAAAAACTTTTCAAAAAACTATACCGAGTTGTACCGCAACTACAACAAGCCCTTGTACAACAGGGCCTTGCAAGCCATGTATCCACCCGGTTCTACTTTCAAAATTATCCAAAGCCTTATTGGCATACAAGACCAACTTATCGATTCAAACCGAACATTGCCGTGTAACAAAGGCCTGATCAATTGCCACAACCACCCACCTGCCCACGGCATGCGAGGCGCCATACAACACTCGTGCAACCCCTACTTTTACATGTTGTACAATTACATGCTACAAAGAGGTATTTCTACCAATCCCTATGTCGATGCGGCGCATGGATTTGACATTTGGCACCATTATGTATCCAGTTTCAACCTAGGCAAAAAACTAGGCATAGATTTGCCAAACGAAAAAAGTGGTCGTATTCCGAGCCATGCTTTCTACGACAAAGTGTATGGCAAAAACCGATGGGCCTTCCGTACTATTTTCTCTTTGGGCATTGGTCAAGGAGAAATTTTGGTGGTGCCCCTACAAATGGCCAACTTGGCTGCCACCATTGCCAACAAGGGTTATTACTACAAGCCACACATCATCAAAAAAATCGGTAACCGAAACGCGGTAGATACGATGTACACCAAAAAACACTACACCAAAATAGCACCCGAAAACTTTACCACCGTAACAAATGGCATGTTCGATGTGGTAAATTTTGGTACGGCATACCGTTCGCGCTTGACGGGAATCGAATATTGTGGCAAAACAGGCACCGCCCAAAACCCACACGGAGAAGACCATTCAGTATTTATGGCCTTTGCGCCACGCTACAATCCCAAAATAGCTATAGCTGTGTATGTGGAAAATGCTGGTTTTGGCGACAAGTGGGCAGCTCCCATCGCCAGTTTGATGATTGAAAAATATTTGACAGATACCATCACCCGTCCCGAAATTGAAGAAAAGATGATCAACAAAAACATCATCAAATATAACGAAGCCTTGGCCAGTGTCCTTTTGAAAAAGGAAGGACTCGATTCGACTGCTGCCAATGTGAAAATGGTGCTACGCAACTATTTCAAAGAAAAAATGGCCAAGAAGCGTAGGCACTAACCTCCTTTTCAGCTTTTGCCGAGCAACTTTAGCAAATGGCTTGGCTTGAAGTTTTGCTCCCCTCTTATTTTTTCTTGCAGCTTTAATACGCCGCCTATGAGCGCCTCAGGTCTTGGCGGACAGCCTGGTACGTACACATCTACTGGAATAATTCGATCTACCCCCTTTACGACATGATAGCCGTGTTCCCAGTAAGGTCCGCCACAGTTAGAGCAAGAACCCATCGAAATCACATAGCGCGGTTCCGACATTTGGTCATACAAGCGCCTAATTCGGTCGGCCATTTTGAACGTCACTGTGCCGGCCACTATCATCACATCCGATTGGCGAGGACTGCCGCGTGGTATTACTCCAAACCTATCTAAATCGTAGCCCGATGCATAAGTCGCCATCATTTCAATGGCGCAACAGGCAATGCCAAAACCCATCGGCCAAATAGAAGAAAGCCTTGCCCAATTGAGCAAATCGTCCATTTTGGTCACAATTAGCCCGCTTTCGCCTGTTTTGGGGGAAGTATTGGGTTGTGGGTTATGAACGGTGGGTTGCGACATCAGGTTAATATTGGCAAATGTAGAAATAGTATCGATAAGTAATACCCAGCACGTTATACTAAACTGCAGGTTCTTGTTGGCTAATACAGTGCAAGGTGCCCAAGCCCAATACCAATTCCCTACAATGTATGCCTATTACTTTTCTTTCGGGAAAACAAGATTGGAGGATTTCGAGGGCTTTCTGGTCGTTTTTATCCTGAAAAATGGGCACAAGCACCACCTCGTTGGCAATTAGGAAATTGGCATAACTTGCTGGCAGCCTTATTCCTTGCAAAATTAC
>DMUD01000247.1:5291-13045 GCA_003476475.1 Cytophagales bacterium
CAAATGCAAGTTTTCTTGCAGTGGTTTAAAATTACCGTCCGTTTCGTCCTCTTCCACCACCGTCACAATGGTGTTTTCGTTTACAAAACGGCTCATATCGTCAATATGCCCATCGGTATCGTCGCCCAAAATGCCGTCTTCCAGCCACAAAACCTGTCTAACACCCAAATAATTTTTCAAGTATTCTTCAATTTGGTTTTGGTTCAAATGCGCATTTCGATTTTTGTTCAAAAGGCACGACTTGGTCGTTAAAACCGTACCAGCCCCGTTTACTTCTATTGAACCGCCCTCCATTACGATATTGGGTTGAAAACTGAATTGCGGTTCGTATTTTAAAATTTTTTCAGGAACGGCGTTATCCAATTCAAAAGGATATTTGCCACCCCACGAATTAAAATTCCAGTTTATAAGCGCTTTTTCCCTTCTGCCATTATTGTTGCGCAACACAAAGGTAGGCCCATGGTCGCGGCACCAAGCATCGTTGGTGGGTATGTGGTAAAATTTGACTGCTTGCATATTCACGCCCTTATCTTGCAACAATTGGCGCACTTCTGCTTCGTGGTTGTCGTCCAACACATTGATTTTTACACCCTGCGAAGCCGAAAGGTGATATACCATCTCGGCAAAAACGGGAGGAATATTGGAAAATATTTCGGGCCAAGTGTCTTCGCTGTGTGGCCAAGATAACCAAACGGCCTCTTGCTTTTCCCACTCGGCGGGCATCCTAAACCCTAGTTCAGCAGGAGTAGTTTCTGTAAATAGCGACATTTTTTATTGAAAGGATTGCAAAAATACAAAATTGAAGGCTTTCATTCATCCGATACATTGGTTTGTCTTTCATTTTCAAGAAATTAAATAAAATGTAGTTTATCAGTGGCTTGTGCATCTTTCACCCACTTCTGAACGACCATACATGCACAAATAATGCTTAAATAAATGGGCAATTTACACACTCGATTGACAGAAAATCCACAATTTTGTAACCGACTAAATATATTTTCATAAAATCATACAATGGCAAATTATTTCAACACACTTTCGCTCAGAGAAAAACTTAATCAACTTGGTGTTTGCGAGTTCATGGACAGTAGCGAGTTTGTTCATGGCGTTGACGCATTAAAGGGCAAAAAAATCGTGATCGTAGGCTGTGGCGCACAAGGTTTGAACCAAGGTTTGAACATGCGCGATTCTGGTTTGGATATTTCATATGCACTTCGAGCCGAAGCCATTGCCGAAAAAAGAGCTTCTTGGAAAAACGCTCACGACAACGGTTTCAAAGTAGGCACCTACGAAGAGCTTATCCCTTCGGCCGACTTGGTTATCAACCTTACTCCCGACAAACAACACACTTCAGTAGTAAAAGCCGTCATGCCTTTGATGAAAAATGGGGCTACTCTTTCTTATTCGCACGGATTCAACATCGTGGAAGAAGGAATGCAAATACGCAAAGACATTACCGTGATTATGGTAGCACCCAAATCGCCTGGTTCGGAGGTGCGCGAAGAATACAAAAGAGGATTTGGCGTGCCTACGCTTATTGCGGTTCACCCCGAAAATGACCCTGAAGAAAAAGGTTGGGAATATGCCAAGGCCTACTGCGTAGGTACTGGTGGTGACCGTGCCGGTGTTCTCAAGTCTTCTTTTGTGGCCGAAGTAAAATCGGATTTGATGGGCGAACAAACTATCCTGTGCGGATTATTGCAAACGGGTTCTATCCTTTGTTTCGATAAAATGATTGAAAAAGGCATAGACAAAGGGTACGCCGCCAAACTGATTCAATATGGTTGGGAAGTGATTACCGAATCGTTGAAACATGGTGGCATTACCGCCATGATGGATAGGCTTACCAATCCTGCCAAAATAAAGGCATTCGAACTTTCGGAAGAACTGAAAGAAATCATGCGCCCTTTGTTCCAAAAACACCAAGACGACATTATGAGTGGCGAATTTTCTAAAACGATGATGGAAGATTGGGCCAATGGCGACAAAAACCTATTGACTTGGAGAGCTGCCACTGGCGAAACGGCTTTTGAAAAAACGCCTGCTGCCGATGTGAAAATTGCCGAACAAGAGTATTATGACAATGGCTTGCTGATGGTGGCCATGGTACGTGCCGGGGTAGAACTAGCCTTCGAGACGATGACCGAATCGGGAATCAAAGAAGAATCGGCTTACTACGAGTCGCTGCACGAAACACCTTTGATTGCCAACACCATTGCTCGCAAAAAACTGTTTGAAATGAACCGCGTTATTTCCGACACTGCCGAGTATGGTTGCTACCTTTTCGACCATGCCTGCAAGCCTCTTTTGGCCGATTTCATGAAGAATATTGATACCGACGTAATTGGTAAAAACTTCAATGCAGGCAAAAATAACGGTGTAGACAACAAAGACATCATTATTGTGAATGAAATCATTCGTAACCATCCTATCGAAATCGTTGGCTATGAGCTGCGCCAAGCCATGAGCGACATGAAAGCGATAAGTTTGGGATAGTTAATTCGTAGTTCCAAGTTTAAAGAAGGCTGCTCGAAAGGGTGGCCTTTTTACTTTTCTTTTCCGCTTATAAAATAGTGCCACAACACGATGCCTACACTAATAGAAATATTGAAGGAATGTTTGGTGCCAAATTGGGGTATCTCGATAAACGCATCGCAATGCTTCAACACTTCTTCATGTATTCCAAATACCTCGTTTCCGAAAATGAAAGCAGTTTTCGGGTGATTGGGAAAAGCAGTTGCATCTAATTTTTGGCTTCCTTTCACCTGTTCAATGGCCATTATACGATACCCTTCAGCTTTCAATTGCTGCACACAGTCTATTGTGTGGGGGTAATGTTGCCACACTACCGATTCGGTAGCGCCTAAAGCCGTTTTACTTATTTCGCGGTGTGGCGGTGTGGCCGTAATGCCACACAAACAAAGTTTTTCTACACGAAACGCATCGGAGGTGCGGAACACGGAGCCCACGTTGTGCATGCTGCGCACATTGTCCAATACCAGTACCACGGGCAGTTTATTGGCCTCTTTATATTCTTCAACCGACAATCGGTTCAATTCATCCATCGACCATTTTTGGGGCTCTTCCCTTAATTTTTTCTGCATTTCAAATCTTTGTCTAACTTTGAACCAATCTGCCAAATTTACGTTTCAATAACATAAGCAAAAAATATACATCTAATATATAAATCTTTCAAAAACTATGGGACACAAAGCAATCGAGATTACAGATACCAACTTTGAAGAAATCATTAAATCTAGCCAACCCGTGTTGGTCGATTTTTGGGCAGAATGGTGTGGCCCTTGTAAAATGATTGGTCCAGTAGTAGAAGAATTGGCTGGTGACTTTGAAGGCAAGGCCGTGGTAGGGAAAGTTAACGTGGACGAAAATGCCGCTGTTTCGGCAAAATTTGGCATACGCAGCATCCCCACATTACTTATTTTCAAAAATGGCGAAATTGTGGACAAGCAAATAGGTGCTGTGCCGAAAGCCGTTCTAAGCAAAAAATTGGAAGCCCAGATAGGGTAATTTTTCCTTTTGCGAATACTAAACCCCAAGATAATCTTGGGGTTTTTTTGTTATCACACCCCAAATTTTTTTCGCCACATAGACAATATCACAAACCTTGAAATACCTGTGGTGTTGCCGGCTAATGGTTGTGCAAAAATATAGTCCCACTCCTCTCGAAGTTTTTTTACATCGACAAACGGCGCCAAGTTGTCGTCCAACATGGTCTTCAGTTCCCCTTTCAAATTCTTGAACCACATCGCCTCGGGTGTGGCAAAACCTTTTTTGTCCCAGCGCTGGCGCACCGCCTCGGGCATTTTTCCTTTCATGCTTTCGCGTAACAAAAACTTGCTTTGCCCCAAATGCAATTTGTAGGCCGAAGGAACCCCAAAAACATATTCTACCAAACGATGGTCGTCCACAAACGGAAGTCTGGATTCTACCGAATGGCGCATGCTATTTCGGTCGGCGGTACGCATCAAGTATTTTAACTGTGTGCCTGTGAATTCATGGTGCAAAACTTCGTTCAAGTGGCTTGAAGAGGTTTGGCGTTGCTGGTAATACTGTTCGGCATGTTTTTGCCAAAAATCTTTTTGCAAAAGTTGAAAGTCGTATTTGCTGTTTTTTAAATAGCCATAACCCACTTGAAAAGGCCATTTAATCAATGATTTGCGAACCAAAAATCTAACAAAATTTTTCATGGGTTCTTTCTCGGCCCTGTGCGCATATCTTACGTTGCCGAATAGTAAACGAGAAAAGTCATGACTCAAACTGGTGTAAAAGTGATTGGGATAGCCGCTAAACAGCTCGTCGGCGCCTTGTCCGTCGAGGGTAACTTTGATGCCGTTCCGGGCAATCAACTCCATAACCTTGTATTGAGACAGTGTGCTGCTACCAAAAAAAGGAATGTCTTGGGCGTAAATCAAATCTTGATACGACTGCAAAATATCTTCGGCTTTGGTTTGCACGGTGTGCCAATGCGCGTGGGTAGCTTCCACGACCTTACTTGCCCATTGCGACTCGTCCACCTCCATGCCCGGGTAAATGGCCGTAAAAACGTGAAGCGGTTCGCTGCTTTGGCGCAAACTGTTGGCCATACAAACCAAGGCCGAACTGTCGATGCCACCACTCAAACAAGCCCCTACCGCCACATCTGAACGCAACCGTAGCCGCACCGAATCCTGAAGCAGCATATTTACGTTTTCGGCATACTTTTTGGCTTCTTTTTGCGAAAACTGTCCTTGCTGCGTGTTAAAGGGTAGTTCATAATATTTTTCCACCCGAATGCTTCCAGAAGAAATCTGTAACTCTAGGTTGTGCCCAGGCATTAGTTCAAAAATTCCCTTGAAAAACCCTTCGTCTCTATGTTCCGTGCGACCTAGCACCAAATAATCAAAAACAGCTTCTTCGTTCAGGTTCTTTTGCACAAATGGCAAAGTGAAAAAGGCTTTTTGTTCGGAAGCAAAAACAAAAAAAGATTTTGTAAAAGAGTAGTAAAAGGGTTTTACGCCAAAGCGGTCGCGCGAGCAGAACAGCTTTTTGGAAACACGATCGTATATAACAAAAGCCCACATGCCGTTGAACTTTTGTACACATTGCGTACCCCACTGGATGTAGGCATGTAGCACTACTTCTGTGTCGGTTTGCGAGAAAAACACATGCCCAAGCGAAAGAAGTTCCTGCCTTAATTCCTGATAATTGTACACCTCGCCATTGAAGCTAATCCAAAAACGGCGCGAGGCATCGCACATGGGTTGGTGGCCATAAGCCGATACATCCAAAATACTGAGGCGCCGATGTACCAAAGCCATATAAGCATCGGAAGGAGCTATATTGTTTTTGGGCGAGTACGGTAGTTGCATTTGCCAAGTATGTGAGGGAGTATCGTCCCCACCAACACATGAAACTTTTTCTTCATTTTGACAAAAAAATACATATCCCTCGTCGTCGGGGCCACGGTGGCGCAACGCCTTGCCCATGTTGTAGGGCCACGGTGGCAAAATTGGTTGAGCGTCTAAACTAACTATTCCTGCTATGCCACACATTATTCGGCTATGTAGTGCAAAATGGAACTGTTTTGCGGAATTAGCACTTTTTCAGCCACACTTCGTAGCTGGCTTGTCGTTACAGACGAAATGAGTTCACTCTCTTTGTTTATATAATCGGCATCGCCCAAATTGGCTCCAAAAGCTAGGTTCATGGCACGGTTCAGCAATTCCACTTCCGAAAACACCAACGAAGACTCGGCTTGATTTTTTACTTTTAGTAGCTCCTTTTCATCTACCTGCTCTTGAACAACCTTGTCCAGTATTTCCCAAACCGCCTTTTCGGCTTCTTCCAATTTTACTCCCTTATTCAACCTTCCATTTACTACAAACAACCCTGGATCGACAGAGCCCGATACATGGGCACTTATACTACTGAAAAGAGGCCGTTCTTTTACTAAGCCATGGTGCAATCTGGAAGAAGCACCTCTGCCCACAATATCGCTTAGCAAATCGGTGGCATGGTAATCGGGGCTCATTCTGTCGCACATGTGAAAGGCCATATATAGCGCGTCCACGGGCACTTTGGCTTTTACTTCCAACCTTCTTTGTGCGGTTTGAATAGGTTCTTGCGGAATATTTCGGTGGTATGGTTTACCACTAGGAATAGGGCCAAACCATTTTTCCGAAAGTCGTTGTACTTCTGCCACTGTCACATTGCCCGCCACTACCATCAATGCATTGTTGGGGATATAAAATTTGTAAAAAAATTGCTTTACGTCTTCCATGGTAGCCTGCTCAATGTGCTTTATCTCTTTCCCAATGGTATTCCACCTATAAGAATGTTTCTGATAAGCCAATGGATTCAATTTCAGCCACACATCGCCGTAAGGTTGGTTCAAGTAACGTTGCTTAAACTCTTCGATAACAACCTTGCGCTGCACTTCCAGTACTTTGGGGTCGAAAGAAAGGGAAAGCATTCGGTCAGACTCTAGCCAAAAGGCCGTCTCCAAACTTTGGGAAGGGAGCGAGAGATAATAATTGGTAATATCGGGCGATGTGAAAGCATTGTTTTCGCCCCCAACAGCCTGAAGTGGTTCGTCGTAACTTGGAATATTGGCCGAACCACCAAACATAAGGTGCTCGAAAAGGTGGGCAAAGCCTGTTTTGTTCTCGTCTTCATCTTTAGACCCCACATTGTACAGAATATTCATGACCGCCATAGGAGTATCGTGGTCTTCGTGTACAAAAACTTGTAGACCATTGGGAAGAGTAAATGAATGGAAGTGTATCATGCAGACAAACTTAAGTTTTTACGGGCATTTGACAAGGGATGAAAAACCAGCGAGGGGTCTAGCATGGGTTCAAATGGTGTTTTTACGTTCAATTTAATCACTCACGTACTTCAAAGTTTATAGCTTAAAACCATTTTTCCATCTCCCCTATTCAATGCAACCAAACTTAGGTTTAACTTTGTTTGGAATTTGGTTATGGAAAAAACAAAATTATGTACTTCGGGTGGTTGTGGAAGCGGCGGTAGTTGTGGAAGCGGAAATGGATGTGCCACTGGCGGGTGCAACAAAATGAATGTATTCGACTGGTTGGTTGACATGGACGAAGTGTTACTAGACCGATTCGACATCCTTGAAATTAGGTTCAAGGGCGGCAGAAAAGATTTTTTTCGTAACAATCAACAACTGGAACTGTACACGGGCGACCCCGTAATGGTAGATACCGGTTCTGGAACACACCTAGGTTTTGTCTCGATGCAGGGCGAACTGGTGCGAATACAGATGAAAAAACACCAAGTGGCAAACAACGACAACATCACATCCATTTTGCGCAAAGCCTCGGAAAAAGACATTGAAAAATACCAACAGTCCAAAAACCGCGAATTGCCTTCCTTGTTTCGCACCAGAACCATTATCCAAGACCTAAAGCTGAACATGAAATTATCGGATGTGGAATACCAAGCCGATGGTTCCAAGGCTACTTTCTACTATTCGGCAGAAGAGCGTGTCGATTTTCGTGAACTCATCAAATTATTGGCCGGCGAGTTCCGAGTGCGCATCGAAATGAAACAGATAAGCCTACGCCAAGAAGCGGGTAGGTTGGGCGGCATAGGGGTGTGCGGAAGAGAATTGTGTTGCTCGACCTGGCTTACCGATTTCAAAAACGTAAACACTTCGGCCGCGCGCTATCAAAACTTGTTAATTAATACCACCACATTTTCGGGACAATGTGGCTGGCTATTATATGTCT
>DMUD01000060.1 GCA_003476475.1 Cytophagales bacterium
AAAAACAGCGTCCAACTCTTTCCCATTGTCCTCCCGCTTCGACAAAGTCCGTGCTGCCAAATACAAAGTATCTTCATTATTTGACGAAAAAAGGCCCATGAGTCGGTTCAAAACATCTTCTCCCTCTACTTTGGCCAATTTGTCTGCTGCCAAGTAGGCATCATTGTCGGTACCCGCCTCTAAAAGAGCAAATAATCGGGACACATCTTCTTGGTTTTCTTTCATATTTTTTTGTCGATGCAAGTTAGGAAAGTACAAGTGGCAAATAAGAAAGAATGGTTAATCTTTTCTGCTTTTGCTGACACACAATTCGTTAATTTGCATCTGCATAATGGCATAAACCAAGATCAAACCTGTGTATTCATATAAAATATTTCACTCGAAGGTGTTGTTTGGCATTGTACTTTGCCAAGTGGCCGGTATATGCAGTGCCTTTATAGCAGGCTCTACCAAAAACAATACATGGTTCAAGATGCTACAAAAACCCACTTGGAACCCCCCTTCCTTTGTTTTTGGACCAGTTTGGACATTGTTATATATTTTGATGGGCATTGCCTTGGGCATTGTGCTTCAAGCACCACCTAGCGCATTGAAAACCAAGGCCATGTGGGTATTTGCACTCCAGCTGGCGTTGAATTTTGCATGGTCTATTTTGTTTTTCAAGTTTCATTCTACTACACTCGCCTTAGCCGACATCCTGCTTTTAGCTTGCAGCATAGCCCTCAGTATTTGGCTTTTTGGCATGCTTTCCCAAAAAGCAGCATGGTTGTTAGTTCCTTATATTTCTTGGGTGTCTTTCGCCACGGTACTCAACTTTGCGATATGGCAGCTAAATAGGTAGCCTTGAATTAGTGTTATCTTAGAATAATATACCTAGCGAAAAAGAAAGGCAAAACGTTTTTTATGGCTTGAATTTTACTTTAATGTAATATAGACTGTTAATAAGGGAACTCCATATTCATTTTTTTTGGAATAAGTTTGGGGCGTTTCTTAAGCAAATTGGCAAAACCGTATGCATGTCTTTGGTGTTCAAGTCATCACATCATATGGTTACTCTCCTAAAATATATCAAATCTGGAACGACCCAATTTGAAGACAGTTTTAGAAACTAAACATCTAATCAACTGTACAAAAGCGTACTTCTTTTATGCGCATCAAAGGTTACTTTGTTATTTTGGAGGAATGGGTTGAGTTCCCAAATAGCATTTACTGTTTATCCCGCATGATTAATCAGTTTGTAAGGTTTTTAAGAATGGAGAGAAACTGTTCTTCTTCTCCCAAAAAATTGATTTCAATGGGTAGGTAACAAATGTCGGTTTTTTCAAAAAGGGAAGCGAATTTTTCTAAACGTGTGGCGTCTTTTTCGGTTGTTAAAATGAGGTCAGTTTTTTTAGATTTCTCGAGGACAAGTTGAAGGTCATTGAAGGAAAAGTTGTGATGATCTGGAAATTTTACCACTTCAGATACAATGTAATTCGATTTGCAAAATTCTATAAAAGGTATGGGATTGTCTATTCCACTTAGTAAAAGAACTTTTGTGTCTTTACCAATTGGTTTTGTAGGTCTAAAAAGTGATACAGGTGCAGAGTAAGAAATGGTGGTGAAAAATATCGGAGTATTTTTTTGGGTATATTTTGAAATATTTTTCAAGCATTCGTTGCGTTTTGATTCAGTTAAGATTGTTGGGCATTTGGTCACTACTACGCACTGTGCTCTGTTAGCACCAATGCGTGCCTCGCGCAGGCGACCAAAAGGCAGTAAAAAGTCTTTATAAAATGGCCGTTCCAATTCGGTCAACAAAATATTGTATTGGCATTTAAGACTTCTGTGCTGAAAAGCATCGTCCAACACAACCAAGTCCAAGTTTGAGTACTTTAAAAGAATATCATGTATTGCCTTCACTCTGTTTTCCCCCACAAATACCTTAACGTTTAGGCCGAATTTTTGGAAATATTGCATGGCTTCATCACCTATTTGCTCTGCATAGCTTACACTATTTGCTTCTATAAAGCCCTTTGTTTTTCTGCCATAACCTCGGTTCAGGGTACAAACCTGCTTGTTGGAGATAACAAATTGCTTTAAGAGGTATTCAACAAAGGGGGTTTTTCCTGTTCCACCTACACGCAAATTGCCCACACACAAGGTAGGTACAGGCACTGATTTGGAACGAAAAAAATTCAAGTCGTAGCCAAGATTTCGAAAACGAGTGACAAGATGAAAAAGGAGAGCCAAAGGAGCCAAGAGCGGAAATAACAACCAATTCACATGCAACAACTTAAGATTATCATTTTGAACCAATACCCAAATTAAGCCAAACTTTTGTATTTTAAATTAAAATTATCTTTCTAGATTTGTGGTCTTATTTCGTATTGTGCATGAGTATTAAAAAGTTTGAAGTTGACATTTATCAACTTAAAAATGGAACTTACAGCTACGATTTCGAAATAGACGACACGTTCTTTCAGTTATTGGGTACAAGTCTTGTGAGCAAAGGCAATCTTAAGACGCATGTAACACTAGACAAAGACAATGATTTCTACAAAATCAAGTTTTTGATTAAAGGTAATGTTAATCTAGTTTGTGATCGCTCGCTCGAAGAATACGAACAATACCTAAATATCGATAAAACTCTGATAGTTAGATATGGTGAT
>DMUD01000328.1:0-7576 GCA_003476475.1 Cytophagales bacterium
GCTTCATGGCAACATTGCTCCCGACGGTTCTGTGGCAAAAATCACGGGAAAAGAAGGTACGCGTTTTGAAGGCGAAGCCATCTGTTACGATTCGGAAGAAGCCTTGAATACTGGTATTGAAAAAGGAGAAGTAAAACCAGGCCATGTGGTCGTGATACGTTATGTAGGGCCAAAAGGTGGACCTGGAATGCCCGAAATGCTGAAACCTACATCTTTATTGATGGGGGCAGGTTTGGGCGATAAAGTAGCGTTGATAACCGATGGACGTTTTTCGGGTGGCACGCACGGTTTTGTGGTGGGTCATATTACCCCCGAAGCGCAAGATGGTGGCCCTATTGCCCACGTACACAATGGCGATAGAATATTGATAGACGCTGACAAAAACATCATCGAAGCACAAGTTTCCTCTGAAATATTGGCAGAAAGAGCCAAAGATTGGAAACAACCTCCTTTCAAAGCAAAAAAAGGTGCTTTGTACAAATACATCAAAACAGTTTCGAATGCTTCTTTGGGCTGTGTCACCGACCTTTAAATTCTAAAAAACACCAAATAAAATTCAATAAATACAACCAAACAAAATACATGAAATAAGGATTATGAAAAAGATACTAATTGTTTTACTTTCGGCATTAGCAGTAACACTTCTTATACTTATTGCCGTTCCGTTTTTGTTCAAAGACAAAATAAAAGCTGCTGTCGATGAAGCAATAGCGCAAAATATCAATGCAAATGTGCATTACGATACAGAAAAACTCGGATTGTCTATCTTCTCCAATTTTCCTAATATTTCAGTTTCCCTCGGTGATTTCAGTGTTGTAAACAATGCCCCTTTTGAGGGTGATACACTTGCTTCTGTCAAAGAATTTAAAGTGGTAGTGGATATTATGAGTCTTATTTCGGGCGATAAAATGGTGATTAATAGTGTTCTTTTAGACCAACCCAAAATGTTGGTTCAAGTAACTAAAGATGGAAAGGCCAGTTGGGATATAACTAAACCATCGGCTGATACCTCAAGCACCACATCAAGCGAACCTTCTAATTTTTCACTCAGCATCAAGAAATGGGAAATTGTAGATGGATATCTGATTTACAATGATTTGTCTCTTCCACTTTATGCCAAAATACTTCATCTGAATCATACTGGCTCAGGAGATTTGAAATCGGATATTTTTGACATGATTACTACCACAACAGCCGATGAGCTTACAGTGGTTTATGACACTGTCACCTATTTAAACAAGGTAAAATTTTCAGCCGATATGACCATGAACATGGACATGGCCCATTCAAAATACACCTTCAAAGAAAACAAATTTACGGTCAATGCTTTCGCTTTAGGCTTCGATGGTTCTTTGGCCATGCCAGCCGACAGTTCCTTGGTTTATGATCTTACTTTTGCAGCCAAGGAAACTGAATTTAGGAATATTTTATCACTTGTACCAGGTGTGTTTACCAAAGATTTTGACAAACTTAAAACAGATGGTGTTCTTGCTTTCGACGGGTATTGCAAAGGCGTGCAGAAAGCTGAAAAAATGCCTGGGTTTGGGCTAAATTTGAAAATTTCAAAAGGTATGTTTCAGTATCCCGAACTTCCGACAGCCGTTACCAACGTTTCTTGCGATTTGAACTTGGACAATAAAGACGGGGTGATAGACAATATGATAGTCGATTTGAAAAAATTTCACATGGACATGGGAAGCAATCCGGTAGACGCTAAAGTGTATGTGGCAGGTTTAACCAACATGAATTTGGATGCGAATGTGAATGCTAAAATAAATTTGGCCGATGTCGAAAAAATTTATCCTGTAGATGGTTTGTCGATGAAGGGATTGTTTGCCTTAGTGTTAAAAGCAAAAGGTTCTTACAACAAAGTAATGAAAAAGATGCCGGTCATTTCAGCACAGATGAACCTTTGGAATGGGTATGTGAAATCAAAGGATTTCCCCAAACCTTTGGAAAACATGAGCATATCTGCATTGGCAACCAATCCAACTGGCAGTTTGAATGATACCAAAGTGGTATTGGATAAGCTGAGTTTCCTATTGGACGGTGAACCTTTGAACATGAGTGGCAACTTCAAAAATTTTGAGGACTTAGGCTACGATGTGAAAATGAACGGAGTTTTGGATTTGGGTAAACTCACTAAGATTTTCCCTTTGGATAGCATGACTCTTTCTGGCAAAATTCTTGCCGACATTGCTACCATGGGAAAAATGTCCATTTTGGAAGCTGGTCAGTACGACAAATTAACTACGAGTGGAAAAATGGACTTCCAAAATTTTGAATATAAAAGTTTGTCTCTGCCTCAAGGATTTAAAATTTCAGAAGGGCATATGAATTTCACTCCAGAAAAAATCAACATTGCTAAACTGAATGGTTTCTTGGGCAAAAGCGATATTGATGTAAAAGGATTTGTTTCCAACTATATGGGCTACATATTCAACAATGGCACTATCAAAGGGCAAATGAGTTTGAATTCCAACACGCTAGATGTGAACGAATGGCTATCTGAAGACAAAAAACCTTCAAAAACGGATACAAAGCAGCCTGAAGAGCCAATGACCGCAACCGAAGTACCTCAAAACATAGATTTTGTAATGAATTCGTCAATCAAATCAGTCCTTTACTCCAATTATGGTATCAACAATTTATTGGGCGCCATCATTATACGCGATGGGATGATTACCATGAAACATCTTGCATTCAATATGTTGGATGGAAGTTTCGTGATGAGTGGAAACTACGATCCACGAGACCTTTCTAAACCTAAATTCACTTTCGATTTTGATATGCAAAATGCCTCCATTTCTAAAGCCTATACTACATTTAACGCAGTTCAAGCATTTGCTCCTGCAGCCAAAAATATCGAAGGGACAACATCCACCAAATTCAAGCTGAGCGGTGAGTTAAAAAAAGACATGAGTCCAGTTTTGTCAACTTTTAACGGCAATGGAATGATTAAAGTGGTAGACGCTATAATGAAAAACAACAAGATAATGAACAAGTTGGCCGATTTTACCAAAAATGAGTCACTACGCAATCCGTCGATGAAAAATACGTTGGTACAGGCTGAAATAAAAGACGGCAGGGTACATGTAAAACCATTTGATTTGAAAACAGGAGGTTTGGTAGCCAACATAAGTGGCAGTCAAGGCTTAGACGGTTCGTTAGATTATTTGATAAAAATGGATGTGCCCACTGGTCAAATTGGGGCAGCAGCCTCCGATGCGCTAGGCAAACTTGCCGGTATTTCGTTAGGAAACATGGATAAGATTACCTTAAACTTCAAAATTGGGGGTACTAGCAACAACCCCACAGTGTTGCCTGTAGCAGCTTCCGGCAATAGCAAAGGCCAAACATCTGTTACTAACCAAGCCAAAGAGGCTGTAAAACAACAGGCAAATCAAAAATTGGAAGAAGTAAAACAACAGGCTAAAGACAAAGCATTGGAAGAAGCGGACAAATTGAAAAAAGAAGCGGAAGAAAATGCCCAAAAACAGATTGAGGAAAAATTGAAAGGATTGGGAAAAAAATTTGGTTTCTAAGCATATGTTGAAATTTAATAGGGGTATCGTACTTTCATCCACGCTATTGATGGTTGGCTATTTTATTTATTTCTTTTTAAAAGGCAACTCATCCAGTTTTGTTTTTTTGATTTGGGCTACCGTTGCATTAGTTAGTTTTTGGTTTTCGAAGAAACAACCTCATTGGGCCTTTTTGGGACTTTCGGGCATTTCTTTCGTGTTATTTTTTTCGATGAAAATGTTCATTAATGAACTTAATCACTTTCCTCATTTTCATGTGTTTATTGCCATTATTTTTGCATACCTAGGAGCTGGCATCGACGGTATATATTGGGTTTATAAATGGGACCGTGGCAAAAAAGTGAGAACTGGTTACGACAACTGACATTGCAAAAACCATACCTCATAAAATTTCCCAAAATTGGGACTGAAGATAAAGGTTATCTCGTACCATTCGAACACCTTCCTTTCCCTATAGCGCATGTTTATTGCATAGGCCCTGTACCCGAAAACGAGTCGCGCGGCAACCATGCAAAAAAAAACAGCGCACAAGTAATTGTACCAATAGGAGGAACAGCCATAGTAAGGCTAGAATCTCCCGAAGGCGAAGTGTACGAATTTAAATTAATATCCAACGACGAGGGCTTGTTCATTCCACCTGGCTATTGGCGTAGTGCCCAACTCTCACAAAATTGTTATTTAATTGGCCTCCATTCTATGAAGTTTTCAGAGGATGATTATGTGCGAGATTACGAACAATTCAAGACGCTAAACCACAGGTAGGAAATGCCTTTTTAATATTACTCGTATTCATTTTTTAAAATGAATAACCTATCAACTACAGTCCAATGTGCCTTTAGAATTACAGGATATTGTAGCTTATGGTTTGCAGTATGACATACTTGAACCACTGCAGAATAAAATGAAACGTTTGATGTGTTTTGGAATATGATAGAGGAAAAATTTATAAAACTGTTATTAAACCTCTCGAACTTCAGGTTCATTAAAAATATTTTTTTAATGAGTAAATGCCAAACTACCATTCAACATCATTTCAAAGGTAGGTTTTGGGAAAGCAATTGAAGAAATAGTTCAGATTTGTAGTAAAATTATTGGCAGTTCTGATTGAATACAAATAAATGAAACTATTTTTTGACTAGTACTTGCAAAGTCAAAAAAAATAGTTCGTACTAGAATTTTCATGAATTTATTTGTCTGAATGTCCAAAATATACTTTTATATATAGTGGTATCGTCAATCTATTTTAATGCAAAAAACATCAATTGTTTGGTCATACACATTGATGCTATATTTAGCAAAAAATCTATTCCTTGTAGAGATTTAATTGGAACTTGGCTCAGGTTGATTGGGAAGTGTGATTTTGAAAATAGTACCTTTTTTTTCTTCCGAATCGACAGAAATAGTGCCTTGCAATTTTGCTATAGTTTCTTTCACAATATATAACCCTAGGCCGGAACCTCCTGACACATCGGTACCTCTGTAAAACATTTCAAATATTTTGTTCAAGTGTTCGGCCCCAATTCCTATACCATTATCCTCGATAGTCAGGACGCAATGATTGTCCACCGATTCGGTAGAAACTTTGATGTACGGTTCTGCCACGTCAGGGTTGCTGTACATGATGGCGTTTGAAACCAGGTTGTTTAGAATAATCTTTATCCTTCTTGGGTCGCTAAATACGGGTGTTTTTTGATTCCAGTTGGAAATAAGATTGATTTTGGGCGCATTTGATAAATATTTGTATTGTTCATAAGATTCTTCGAACAATTCTTTCAGATTAACCTCTTCGTTTTCCGCTTTTTTGCTCGAATTGTAGGAATAATCTATAATTTCTTTGATGAAGGCATCTAGTTTGTGAATGCTCAAACGCATTTTTTCCAAGTACAAGTGTAAATTGGAAGGATTGTCGAGTTCGATGACATTTATCAAACCTAACAAGGAGGATAATGGAGCTTTCAAATCGTGTGAAGCACTGTACACAAACCGATCTAACTCCTTGTTGGTTTTGTTTAGCAGTAAGTTGGCATTGCGCAAATTTTCTTCCGATTTTTTTTGACGGCTGATGTTTACAATAGAACCATCAAAATAAAGGGAGTCTCCGTGCCCAATAGAGCTCATGATGCTCACAAGTCCCCAAAAATGAGAGTTGTCGGATTTTTTAAAACTTACTTCTACTCCTTTCAAGCCCCCTTTTGTCTCGGCTTCTTGCTTTATATCGAACCATTTTTCCTGCTCTTCAAACAAATCTTTGAAGTTGATATCGGTGGGGAGCGCTCCGTTTTCCTGACCAAATAATTTGGCAAAAGCGTTGTTAGTATAAATGATATCGCCATCATGGGTAATTCTGAAAACAGCTTCGTTTAGGTTTTCATTGATTGATTTTAGTATTTGTTCGCTTTCGGTAAGGCGCTCTTGTACTATTCGCTTTTCTTCGCGTATTTTTTCATTAGCCTGGGTTAGTTCAGAGGAGGTAAGTTCAAGTGCACGTTCCATTAGATCGCGGTCGCGTTCGTAATGCAAAAAAGAATTATTGATGGAATGTAAAAACAATTCCATCTCAGGCGACAAGATTTCTGTTCCAAAGTGTTTGGAAATCAGTCTTTTGATTGTTCTGTGATATTCTATCTGCGTTAGCATTCGCTGTAAGTTGTGATAGTCATGGTTTGGTTGTGAAGTTCACATCTCGCATTACTAATGAGCGGAGAAATTTCGCCGTATGAATAAAATCCCAATACGGCGGTGTTGGCTCCTAAAATACCGACGGCATCTTCCACTTCTTCTACCACCCTGTGGCTTAAAACCAACTTTCTGCCCACGCAACTAATGAATAGTGCAAATTCGGGTTTGCAATCCCCCGACATTTTCAAACTGATAGAGGCGGCACTGTTTGCTCCATCTATCAGTTTGTCAAAATTGGCTTTCATGAGTTGTACACGTGCGCCTTTTGGTATGTTGCCTGCAAAGGTCATGCTTTGGTTGTTCTCGTTGATGGAAAGCACCGTGCGAACAAGAATTTCGTCGGAATCGGGTAGGTGCAAACTTAATGGAAACAAGAGGGCAGAACCAGGAAGTTCGGCAGCCAAAGACCCAAGATAGTTTTTGTAAAGTTGCAAAACTGGTTGATTGTCTAATTCATACAGAATATTTCTTTCAGATTTAGTGACAATTCTTTCAGGACCAAATGGATCCCATCCTCCTTTGTTGCCAAATCCAACTTTTAAATTATTTCCATAGAAACCAATTGCTACCACGTTTCCTTCACTTGGTATTTCATTTATCCCTACAAGTGTTTTTTCAAATCTATCTCCATCCCCCGCAAGTCCTCCAGTAATGGGGATATGTAATGAATTATTAAGATTCATTCCACTTACTAGTTCACTGCCATTTACTTTGTGACCATCTGCTATAATCAGAATGTGCGCCAAATCGTCGGCAATCAATTCTTTTCCAAGCGATTTTCCGCACTCGTAGGTGTCGTTACTATCTTGGATGTTGCTTTTGGCCACTTTAATCTTTGTTTTAGTAAATTCTAGTGCCGAAACCACAATGGTACCATCTGTTACATTAGAGCCCTGTATTTCACCCGAAGTGCTGGCCATAACAATTTGGGCATTGGGGTAAAAAGATTTTAGTTCTTTGAAACGAATAGGATCTGAAATCAGATATCGGTCGCCAAAAGCAAGAACTAGTTGCGGATTTAAATCTTGTTTGATGCCTATAAATTGCCAAAGTTTGGTGGGATTCCAACACAATTGATTAATTTTCATTGGTTATTGAATTTGTAAAAGGTTGAAAACTTGAACGTTGTTATTAAAAATAAGCTACAATGACCTAATTAAAACAAATAAATATTTTTTTGGAGCAATTAAAATGTAAATGGATAAAATATTGTGCAATTTTTTCTTATATAAATACAAAATAAAGTATTATCTAATAATTATGTTGTCAATTTTAAGGTTATTGATTGATTTTAAAGTAGAGTAGTAGAATATTTTAGATATGAGCACTTTATTTACTTTCATCTACGAAAG
>DMUD01000328.1:7789-9583 GCA_003476475.1 Cytophagales bacterium
AATTTACTTTCATCTACGAAAGTTGAAAGATAAATGTTGCAAATAGCCTTTGCATTTCTATCTTTAAACTTTTGATAAAAATCAAATGCAGATGAATTTTATGGTTTTGGCATTAGTTGCCTTTCTTCCACTTGTGTTGAGCCTAGTTTGGTACCATCCCCGTATTTTTGGTACCACTATTGAATCAACGCATTCGGGCAGTCATTCATCAAAAATGCCAAATAAGTTTATCATGGCGCTACTAGGTGTGGCGTTAAGTTATATGCTGTCTGTCTTTTTAAGTCTGAATGTGATACATCAATACGCACTAAATTCAATTGTAATGGGTCCTGAACTACAAGATCCTACTTCAGAGGCAAGTATTTGGCTAAAAGAGTCTTTGGCTAAATATGGAAAAAATTACCGCACTTTCGGGCATGGGGCATTTCACGGTTTTTTGACGGCTTTGTTTTTTGCATTGCCTATTGTGGCTTTGGAGGCTGTTCAACATCACAGAAATCTTAAATACGTAGCCATACAAATTGGGTATTGGATTGTGTCTCTTACCTTGATGGGCGGTTTTATTTGCCAATTTGCCTAGCATTTTAGTTTTACTTCGGTATTTAACTAGCTTTGCAAGCCACCCTTTATCGATGCTTTTCTTGATTTAAATACATGAAATTACTTTATTGTTATCTGCGTCATTATTGGCCACTTATCGTTTTGGCTTTGTTTTTGGCGTGTATAAACCAGGTTTTTTCGCTTCTCGATCCTTGGATTTTCAGAAAAATAATAGACCAATATGTGGTAGTGCCCAATACCTTCCATCTTAGGAAAATAAATACTACTGATTTTTTGCAAGGGGCTGGTTTATTGATACTTGCTGCTATCAGTGTGGCTATGGTTTCTCGCATAGCCAAATCATTTCAAGACTATTATGTAAATGTCATTACCCAAAAATTGGGTGCTAAAATTTATTCGGATGGCTTGCAACATTCCTTGGAGCTTCCCTATGCTGTTTTTGAAGACCAGCGTAGCGGCGAAACCTTGGGCATTTTGCAAAAAGTAAGGATAGATGTAGAAAAGTTAGTGGCTTCTTTTGTCAATGTGCTTTTTACAACATTGGTTGGCGTGGTATTTGTGACTATTTATGCCATAAACGTGCATTGGCTTATTGCGGTAGTTTATTTTTCAACTATTCCTTTGCTTGGTATGCTCAGTTCGTTCTTGAGCAAAAGAATCAAAGTGATTCAAAAAATCATAGTGTCTGAAACTACTTCTCTTGCTGGCTCTACTACCGAATCGTTGCGAAACATTGAATTGGTAAAAAGTCTTGGGTTGGCACAGCAAGAGATTACCCGTCTTAACGCCACTACCGAAAAAATTTTAAAATTGGAGTTAAAAAAAGTTCGTTACATCAGAAGCTTGAATTTTGTGCAAGGAACATGTGTGAACTTTTTGAGAAACAGCATTTTGCTACTCATGTTGTATCAAGTTTACTGCAACAACATTACCGTAGGTGAGTTTTTCTCTCTATTTATCTATTCTTTTTTCATTTTTGGCCCTTTGCAAGAATTGGGCAATATCATCAACATCTACCGCGAAACAGAAATATCACTTCAAAATTTTCAAAAAATATTGAACACTCCCAAAGAATCCAAACCAGAAAAACCTACTAAAATTGAACATATTTCTTCGTTGGTATTTGAAGGGGTGTCGTTTAAACATCAGTCTTCTAGCCTCAAGGCTTTGAACGACATTTCTTTTAAAGTAAAGCAAGGTGAAACTATCGCTTTTGTAGGGCCATCCGGTTCT
>DMUD01000169.1:0-1975 GCA_003476475.1 Cytophagales bacterium
GGAGTTGCCATGGTTTTTGCTCTAAAATTATATAATGGTGGAGTGTAAAAATCCAAATACCAAGGCGAAAGTTCGGGTTTGTCTCCACCTAGCAAAGGGTTTGTGGTGGAAAGTTTAAGTTTTACGTTTTTCCAATCCATTCCCGTATTTTGATATACTTTAGCCTTGAAAATGAGCTGGATAGGGGAGTTGGTGTTTTTAGCTTTTATGTCGTAGAGAGGTTCCCAACCTGCATTGAAAACCATGAATTCGCAATTGAAGCTAGCTGAGACAGTGTTTTTGCTACTCACGTTTATGCGTAATTCGCCTGATGCCGCATTACTAGGTTGATTTAATTCGTTCAATTGAGCAGATACTTTGTCGATTTGTTTTTGAAGTTCTTTTTTCTGTTGCTTCAGTTTTATTTTTTCTTCTGTGATTTGGCCAAGTCGTTTTCTGTAGAAATCGGCTAATTTGACTAACTCATCCACTTTAAATCCCGTTTCAGTACCTGAAAGAGCATTGTTCGACGATATCATGGTTTCTTCTTTTTCCAAAACCAAGCCTTTGCCATTCAAAATTTCCATTTTGTCGCTTAGTCGTTCCAAAGAATCGGTCAATTTTTCTGCTTGTTGGTTTTTCTTCATTTCTTTCAAGTAATTGTTGGCAAACTGTACGCCAAGAATCACAAAATCACCTTTGGCATTCAATTGTATGGTTTCAGGGTTGAGGTTGTTGGGAAGATTTTCCAAAACGACAGTGTTTGCACCGGGCACAATTAGGGCTTCTGCGGTTACGCTCAGTTTAGCTGAAGTCAAATAAACATTTGCTTCTTTCAGTTCTGCTTTTACCCTTATTTCTTGTTCGGTAGCCCAAGTGTCTGATAGTAGGGAAAGTAGTATAATGATTATGCTAAATTTTTTCATATTAATTTAATTTTTAAGTTTTTCTTTTGCTTCTTTCATTAATTTATTTGCATATATAAAGTTCGTGAGCGAGTCTATATTGCTTTTCAGGATTGTTTCTTTACTGCCTTCCCATTCTTTTCGCCCTTTGTGCAAAAACATGATGTATTCGCCCATGGTTACTACCGAATTCATGTCGTGCGTTACCACGATGGTGGTCGTGTTGTATTCTTTGGTGATGGTATGGATGAGGTCGTCTATCAATATGGAGGTTTGGGGGTCGAGTCCTGAATTGGGTTCGTCGCAAAACAAATACTTGGGATTGAGGACAATGGCTCTGGCTATGCCTACACGTTTCTTCATGCCACCACTCAGTTCCGAGGGCATTTTTAGGTTTGCTCCTTCCAATCCAACACGGCTAAGACATTCGTCTACACGGCTTTGCATTTCAGACTTTGACATCTGCGATTTAAGCATTTCCAAAGGAAACATGACATTTTTTTCCACATTCATGGAGTCGAAAAGAGCTGCTCCTTGAAAAAGCATGCCTATTTCACGCCTAATTTGTCTTTTGGTGTCGATGTTGCCACGGCTAAATTCTACATCGCTGAAAAATACATTCCCCTCGTCGGGGATAACCAAACCCACAATGCATTTCAATAATACACTTTTGCCTGTACCACTGGCTCCAATAATGAGGTTGGTTTTACCTTGTTCAAATTTTCCGCTGATGCTGTCTAGAATTTTTTTTTCGCCAAACGTTTTGCTTATGTGTTGAATTTCTATCATGTGCCTAGGGCCAATGCTTGCAAAAATACGGAAATTCCATCCATCAACACCTTTCGGTTGGGTCATAGTTTTTGAAACGTGTTTTTTCAATTAACTATTTTCATTTTTTTTGGAATTTTTCGAATTCATACGATGCATGAACAGATAGCGTATCAAAAGCACCATAAGTTGCAGAATAAAAATAAGAATGATTGCCAAATAGTCAAGTTCGACAAACATATTCAGGATAAACATACTCGTCACAACAATGAAAGTGATGCCAAGAAAACTGCGCATACAATTGTAGTTTCATTAATGCCGTA
>DMUD01000169.1:2221-5001 GCA_003476475.1 Cytophagales bacterium
ATTCTATATGCTGATGATGGTAAAGTTGATGTATATACCTTTAAAATATTATCACCAGATTTAACAGTTACGGTCTCTTTTGATACCACTCTATTGGACTGACTGAATATACAAAAAAATCGTGAAAATTGCAGTATTCTTCAACTTTAAATTACATTCGTTTTCTGTAAATGCTTATTTCATTTTCAATCAAAATAAGGTAAAAATTTTGTATAAATTTATTTTTTTTAATTATTCTTGCTTTAAAATACGTTAATACCGAATGAAAAGTGTATGAGCAACCACTTAGCAGCTATGGCAGTCAAAAGGTTTCTTTTATGTGCTTTTTTTATGTTTATCGAATGTGTGGTATTTGCGCAGCAAGGATATTATTTTGTCAATTTCAAAGATAAAGACCTCTCTGTTTTACCTCAATATCGCTTTACAAAAAGGTCAATAAATCGTCGTGCCAAGCAAAATATAAATTTTCACTACTCCGATTATCCTGTCTCTGAAAAATACATAAATAGTATTTCAAGTGTTTTGGGTGCTGAATTTATCTATGCTAGCAAGTGGCTGAATGGTGTATTGATAAAAGCCAATAAGGCACTTTTGCCCGACATTTTAGCCAAGGATTTTGTGTCAGATATAGATTTTGTAGGAGATGTGGCTCCTAAACATGAAGCGAAAATTGCGATGTTCAAACTCAATTCCACTAAGGATCTTCAATACAATGCTTCTTTGGCACAAATGCAAAGCATGGGAGCAGACAAGATGCACGAGTGGGGATGGAATGGAAAAGGTGTTTATATCGCGGTTTTTGATGGTGGATTTGAGTATGCTGATAAGTCAAGCGCATTGACTTCTCTTTTCCAAGAAAAACGCATAAAGTTTACCTACAATATTGTAAATAACACAACCAATGTATTTGTCAGTAGCGAACACGGAACCAATGTCTTGTCTTGTATGGCCGCTTACAAACCAGACAAACTGATAGGAACTGCCTACGGTGCCGATTTTGCTTTATTTGTTTCCGAAGATGCCGAAAACGAAAAATTGGTAGAAGAGTACAATTGGTTGCGTGCCGCTGAAATGGCCGATAGTTTGGGAGTCGACATTATTTCTTCGTCTTTGGGGTACAACACTTTCGACAATCCTTCTGAAAATCACCTTCTTTCTGAGCTCGACGGACATACTACCATTATAACCAAAGCTGCTCAAATGGCTGCTCGTAAAGGAATTGTGGTGGTAAATAGTGCTGGCAACAATTATTCTGATGTGAATTGGCGAAACATTGTATTTCCTTGCGATGCCGATTCGATATTGGCTGTAGGTTCGGTTGATATGTATGGCGTTAAAGCCGAATTTAGTGCGGTAGGACCTACTTCAGATAAGAGAATAAAACCCGATGTGGTTGTTTTGGGTAAAGACGTTTTGGTCAACCATGCTGAAAATTATTTCAAAACCTCTGGAACTTCGTTTTCCGCGCCTTTGGTTTCGGGTTTGGTGGCAGGAATTTGGCAAATGGATAGTCTTTTGACCAATATCCAACTGATAAAATACGTGAAACAATCTTCAAGTTTATATTGCAAGCCCAACTATCACCTAGGACATGGTATTCCTAATTTTGTGATTGCACAGCAGCTTATTAAAAATCGTAAAGAACGCGCATGCAATTTGAATTCAATCGAATATTTTGTGTATCCTAACCCTGTGGCAGATTGGCTTCAAATAGACAAGGAATACGTGAATCTTGAGTTGGGATTAGATTATCAGCTATTAGACGCTACAGGGCTGGAACTTTTGAAAGGAAATATTGACAGCGATATGATACTTAATCCAAAATTGGACTTGAGCGGATTGAAAGGAGGGGTGTATTTTTTGAAATTCGGAAAGAAAATCTGCAAGGTGATGAAGATGTGATCTTTTAATCAGCATTTAATTTGAAATTATATTCTCGGACATAGAGTTAAGCCCCAGGTAAAGGATGATTTTTGAAACAGATGCTTCATAAAATAGGATTTTGACAAATGGCACAAGAAAACATGGTTTGCCTTCCCTTGGCTTAAATTGAGGCTATCCATCATCTAACTTTTAGGCAGGTTTTCTCACGATTGTGTGGAGTGGGTTCAACCATTTTTTACAAAAATAGGTAACTCGACACCGCTCAGGGCCAAATTTTTTGATGAAATTATGCACCTAGCCAAGACACCCAAGCAATTTTTAAACGCACACTACTATAAATCAGGGAGTGGAAGAATAAGAGGAATATTTCCAACTAAAAAAGAGTGGGCTGTCAAATATTCATGAGCGATTCGCGACGCCTCATTTTGCCAGCAGGGATACCGAACATCATCTTGAATCTGCGACAAAAATAGGCAGTGTCTTTGTAACCAACTTGTTTGCCTATTTCTCGAATGCTAAATTTAGTAGTACGCAAAAGCTGTACTGCCATTTCCATTCTTTGGTATTCGATGTAATCTTGAGGATTAATACCCGTGAGCATCTTGAAATACTGTCCCACATAGTCTTCAGAAACACTAGCCACATCGGCTAATACGGCATTAGAGAGTTCGCCACTTAAATTGTTTTTTATAAAAGTGAAAATGTCGATGAGCCTAGGGTCTTTGAAATAGTTGCTGTTTGTAGCGAGCTGCTCTACAAAAAGTCTTTTATCCAAAATGAATCTAATGATTTCAATCACAATCATTTCGGCATACAGTTTTATAAATCTTTCCTTGCCTACTTTGTTGCCCATGTTTTCAGTAGTCAAATCAACAATAAGCTGTTGTAGCTTTCCG
>DMUD01000246.1:0-1995 GCA_003476475.1 Cytophagales bacterium
CGTGGCAGTTGTCCCCACCTGCCACTACTGCGAAGCTGAACGATATGCACCATAATCCTTTGAAGGAACACAGGAATTTATCGTCCATGCCAGATGATTATAAATTGTAGAGCGCCAAATTATATGAAATAGTAATAGACCATTTCCGGTTCACATCGCATTTTGCGGATAGGTTTTAATGGTGGGGTAATATTGGCAGGTGTTCCCACCTGCCAATACGGCGACATTAGGATGTTTGACGGTTTTCCTAGGACAGTGAATGTATCAAATATTTACAATTCCACCTCCACTTGGTTGTGCAGTATGTCTTCCAAGGTTTCTCTTTTTCTGATAAGGTGGGCTTTGCCATTATGAACAAAAATCTCGGCAGGTCGTGGGCGCGAGTTGTAGTTGGAACTCATGCTAAAGCCGTAGGCGCCCGCATTTTTGAAGGCAATAATGTCGCCTTCTTTGGTTTCGGTCATTTTCCTTTCCCAGCCAAACGTGTCGGTTTCGCATATATAGCCCACCACCGAATAATTGGCCACTTCGCCTTCAGGATTTGAAATGTTGAGTATGTCGTGGTAGGAGCCGTACATCATAGGACGAATAAGGTGATTTAGGCCTGTATCTACCCCCACAAATGTGGTGGCGGGAGTTTTTTTCACCACAGTGGCTTTGGCCAAAAAAAGGCCAGCCTGGCTTACCAAATATTTCCCCGGCTCGAACCAAAGATCAAGTTTTTTGCCGTATCGGTCACAGAAATTTAGGAAAGAAGCCGACATTTTCTGCCCCAAATCGGCAATGTCGGTGGTTTTGTCGCCCTCTTGATAGGCCACTTTGAAACCGCTTCCAAAATCAAGAAATTCCAATTCGGGAAAATGCGTGGCAATTTCGTACACCACTTCGGCTCCTTTCAAGAAAACATGTACATCGCCAAAATCGGAACCGGTGTGCACGTGTACGCCAGTGATGTGTATATTGTATTGGGACACAATTGCATACACTTCCTGCATCTGTTCTACAGAAATCCCAAATTTTGATTCGGTATGACCGGTTTTTATTTTATGATTGCCTCCAGCTTCAATATGCGGATTCACTCGTATGCACAAGGGGACAGTATGGCCATATTTTTGGCCAAATTTTTCCAAGAAAGGAAGGTTGTCGATATTTAGCATCGCGCCCAGCGAAATGGCCTCTTCAATTTCGGCAAAATCGACACAGTTGGGCGTGAACATAATTTCCGATGCCTGAAAACCCGCCCGAATGCCCAAATGCAATTCGTGAATAGAAACGACATCCAGCCCCGCTCCAATTTTTTTCATGAATTTCAAAATGGTGAGGTTGGTCAAGGCTTTGGCCGCGTATTTTACTTTGAGTGGTACGTTTTCAAATGCTTTGCTCAGTGTTTCGAATTGCTGACGAATTGAACTGGCATCGTACACATACAACGGGGTGCCATATTGTGTGCAAAGGTCGGTAAGTGCGATGCCTTGAATTTCGAAACGGTGGTCTTGGAATTGCATGGTATTTAGTAATAAAAAACGTTGGATTTGGGCTTGTCAAAAAGTCAGTTTGCAAATATCTGAATTGGATTGATAAGTGAAATCTTTATTAAAATTTTTGGCATTGAAAATATCACAAAGAAGACCATTCTTTGTGTGAGAAGAGAAAAAATGGGAATGGTCAATATTAAGTCTAAATACTTTTATGCTGTTGATATTCAATTTTAAAAGAGTCTTGTAGCATAATTATATTTGGCACTCATTAGCAATACTAGGTGAATGGGTGGTGTAAAATCTTCCGCCAATTTCAAGAACAGTTATTGTCGTACCCTCGGTGTGCGAAAAATGCCATGCTGTTCAAAGGCAAATGACTTTAAATCAATCGACTGCCAAAATGTTGAATTCTACCCTACGGTTTTGGCTACGTCCTTGGGGTGTGTTATTCTTGGCCACGGGCTTGTTGGCGCCAAATCCCTCAAATTTTACTCTGTCAGCACTTATGCCTTTGTTC
>DMUD01000246.1:2253-5214 GCA_003476475.1 Cytophagales bacterium
CTCAGCACTTATGCCTTTGTTCGTAAGGAACAGTTGCACCGCTCTGGCACGCCATTTCGATAGTTTCAAGTTGGCGTCGGGTTTTCCTACATTGTCAGTATGGCCTTCTATTTGAATTTTCACCTCATTGTTTTCAATTAGGAAAGAAGCAATTTTGTTTAGTTCTTCAAACGAATTTGGCTTTAAGGTAGATTTTCCAGTTTCGAAAAATATGTTGTTCATTTTTACTTTCTGTCCCACTTCCAACGGCGTGAGGTACAGGTCTTTGATTATTTTGGTGCTTGTTTTTACTTTGGTCAAATCGATGTTTTCGTACTGGGGTAAATATTTTTCAAGGGAAGCATTCAAGGTGTATTGAGAACCTAAACTGGCTTCCAACTGGTATTCGCCTGTGTTGGGATCAAAATTTGCCATTGAATAATTTTCGCCATTCAATTGTATGGCCACTTTGTTTCCCACTAGTGGCTGGTTGGTTTTACGGTTCATTACTTTGCCGGCAATTACGGTGGTAGTACTTACAAAAGAGCCGTAAAGATTGATAGTGGTATCTATCGATTTTGTAGTGGAGTTTATTACCAAACGCACTATACCTTCGGAAAGATATCTGTTTGCTACAAAAGATATTTGGTATTCCTTTTTCATAGGAAGCACCACTTTGTAGCTCGATTCGGTAGTATCTATAATGGCTGAATCGGATATTAAGCTATTGACAAGAAGTTTAGGCATCGCCTTGCCGGGTATCGGATTTTTTGTGCCTTGCAAATAAAAACGACCTTTCACCGTGAGGGTAGGGGTGGATTTTACATAAAGATCTTGTTCCAATTTTTTGTATTCTTCTACTTTGCTAAGGTCTATTTTCACGGGTACGGAATTGTATTTCAAAGCATTGGCCGAAATGGTGTAAGATTTTCCAAAAGGCAGATTTATTGCAAAAGTGCCGTTGGGGTAGTTTATTTTTAAGGTGTCTATGGTTTTTCCGTTGATGGAAATGTTGGCATTGGCCGTATTAGAGATGATTTCTCCTGAATTTTCGACCAGTATTCTGCCCGTTAATCGCACAAAAGGAAACGATTCGCCAAATAAATCTTTTTTTATTGACAAATATTCACGCAATCCCTCGGTATTGACCTCTTCTTTAGAACTGGTAAAATTTTTTGCAGTGGCCTGTAAGGTGTATTTTTTTCCAAGTGGCAATCTGAGTTTGAAGGTAGAAGAATCGGTGTTGACGGTGACTCTTGAGGTGTCCAATGCCTCGCCATCTACTAAAATGGTGAAGTTTTTCCCTTTTCCTAGTGGCGTATTTTGGGTCTTGTTGATGAGGGTACCGGCTATATCTACAAAGGGGTTTTCTTCAAACAATTTGACCATGTAAATGTCGGCTTGGCCTGCAGCATATTTGCTTGAAGAAAATATCGCCCAATTCCCTTTTTTGTTGGTGCGGAAGTAGGAGTCCCATTCGCCAGAATTGAGGGTGTCGGAAAGTAGAACAGGGGTAGCCCACATACGCCAACTGTCGTCTAATCGGGTGGTTTTATAAATATTGAAATTGTAAGATTTTTCTCGTTTGTTTTTGCCCTGAAAGTTGCTGCTGAAATACATGGTTTCCATGTCGTACGAAATAAAGGGTGCCTCTTTGCTCGCATTAGGAATGTTGATAACTTCAGAAAGGGGCTTGGGCTTGCCCCATTTCCCATTTCTGTTTAGGCTCACATACAAGTGGTTGTTTTTGCCTTTATGTTGTTTGTGGTAGCTAAATATGAGCACATTTCCATCGCCACTCATCCATATATTGTGTGATTCGCCCTTGTTTATTCTAGAAAATCCTTTGATTTTCAATTCCTTTGGATTTCCCCATAAGTCGCTTTCGCTTCTAGTTACTAAAGAAATGCCTCTTTTGCGCCACTTCGGATTTTTCCCCTTGGTGTACACGCCGTCTATCAGATAAGTTATTTGGTTTACAGGACATAAAATGGCATTGTACCTTGCTTTGTTGAAAGGAACATCTAATCTTTTGGCGCTCCCCCAACTCCCATCTGCTTGAAGATAGCTATACCAAATATCTTGACTTTCATGAGAACCATATGAGTTTTCGGGATGGTTTATTCTGTTGAAAAACAGTATTTTACCATCTAAAGATATAACGGGATTTATTTCAGCATATTCGGTATTTATGCCTGGCCCCAAGTTATGTTGGATGAAATTGTTTTGAGCTTTTACATTGCCCAACAATAAAAACAGCATTACCTGCAATAGGGCTAAACTCTTGATGAAAGAAGTCTTTTTCATGTACAATACAGCGCTATTTTGTTTCTTTAAAACGGTAGGTTTGTTTGGTTGGTACGCGAGTAGTGCCAAATACAAGGTTCATTCCCAATCTTATATTGTACATTTTGACTGGTGCCAATACTTTCTTATTTATTTCAAATCCATTGAAGACGGAGCGCATAGCTACTCCTAATACATTGTCGCCCGCCACATAGAACTGGAATATCCCCAATTTGGCATAAACACCCAATCCAATGTTATGAATGGTTCGGTATGCATAATTCACTGAAAGACTAGCGCCCATCACTTTTCCAAATTGGTGATAAACAGCCAAAGAGTTAGCAAATCTTGGCGCTTTATACTTTTCAAAAAACAAGTTGTTGGTAAAATAGGTGCTACTGCTCAAATTGTATCGGGCTTGCACATTGAAACGTGGGGTGAGCCAGGTAGTATAGCTACCTACTTGCGTAGTATATTTAAAATCGTTTTTGATACTATCCATCACTTCTTTGTCGGTGGTATTATTGCCTGAAAGAAATTCGTTGGCAAGGTCGAAGCCCTCAAAACTTCCTCTGCCATTTAGTTGGTGCCTGAAAACGTTATCTTTCCAAGTGATACTTCCCACATTAGTTATGGCACCACCCACTTCCCAAGTGTTGTTTATTTGGTAGTGAGCCCCTATATCCAATCCCCACC
>DMUD01000110.1:0-6508 GCA_003476475.1 Cytophagales bacterium
ATACTACATTTTCCACATGGCTTGTATGTGGAAACATGTCGACTGGTTGCACTTTTTTCACTTCATATTTTTCGTCAAGCAGGGCTAAATCACGCGCTTGGGTTGCAGCGTTGCAGCTTACATACACTATTTTCGCTGGTTCAATTTCCAAAATACATTCTACCACTTCTTTGTCCATGCCCGCACGTGGCGGGTCGGTAACGAGTATGTTGGGCTTGCCATGTTGGGCTATAAAGTCGGGAACTAATACTTTTTTCATGTCACCTGCCACAAAATGGATGTTGGTTATTTGATTTATTTCGGCATTGAGGCGCGCATCTTCTACCGCATTTTCAACGTATTCAATCCCTATCACTTTTTGTGCTTTTCGTGCCAAAAATGTACTGATAGTTCCGGTACCACAGTACAGGTCATATACCAATTCTTGGCCTTTCAATTCGGCGAAATCCATCACAATTCGATACAGCACAAGTGCTTGTTCGCTATTGGTTTGAAAAAACGACTTTGGACTAATTCGAAATTTTAGTCCGTCTAAATCTTCGGATATGTAGGGCGTACCGTAGTAAAGCACGGTTTCTTGGTCCAAAAAAGTGTCGTTGCGCTTCTCGTTTACCACATAATATAAACTGGTGATTTTAGGAAAATGGGCTTTAAGAAAATTCATCAGTCCTTCTATTTCGTCTTTCTTATTTTCGAAAAACTGGATCAGTATCATGGTTTCGCCCAATGTAGTGGTGCGAATCATTACATTTCGCAATAAGCCGTTTTGGGATTTTAAATCGAAGAAGGGAAGGTCGTGTACTAAGGCATATTCGCGAATGGCCATGCGAATACTGTTGGATGGTTCGGCTTGCAAATGGCATTCGGACAAGTCAAGCACCTTGTCAAACTGGCCTGGCACGTGAAAGCCCACACCGCGCCTGTCCATTTCTACCCCCGATTTTATTTCTTCCCAAGTCAACCATTTTCTATTCGTGAATGAAAATTCAAGTTTATTGCGGTAAAACTGCGTTTTTTCTGAACCAATGATAGGGTCTATTTCGGGAAGATTCACTTTTGCAATACGAGTAAGAGCGTCGCGAACTTGTTTTTCTTTGTAATAAAGTTGCGTGTCGTAGTTCACATGTTGCCATTTGCAGCCACCACATGTGCCAAAATGAGCACAAAAAGGGATGCTGCGTTGTGGGGAAAACGAGTGAAAATGAATAGCCTCGCCTATGGCATGTTTGGAACGTTTTTTTTTCAACTGCACATCTACCAAATCTCCTGGTGCGGCATTTTCTATAAATAACACTAAGCCGTCATGTTTAGCCATACAGCGGCCCTCGTCGGCGAGTTCTTGTACCAATACTTTTTCAATTATTTGGCCTTTAGCCTTGTTTTTGGACATGCTTTTTAGATTTAAGTTCGCAGTTTTAGTCCCTAAGTTTGCAAATTTTGGTTAGATAGTTTTACTACGAACTACGCACAAAGAACTATCAACTAAGGGCTATTGGAAATGGAAGGAAATGGTTACAGTGTGGGTGTTTAGCTGTTTTAAGGCATTGGCATAAGGGTTGGGATCATTTGCGTACGATTGAAAGAGGCCATGCGAAAACCGAATCTCGGGAGAAAATTTAAAATATTCGTAGTAAATATCGAATCCAAAGCCGTATTCGATGCTTAAATCGTTGTTGATAGTACGCAATTCATCGGGTTTTTTGTCTTTTTTTCGCAATCCCGAGGCTATCGAATACTTACCACCTACAAGAAAATACATGCGGGTGTTGGCTCTTCTTTCCGACTTCAATTTAAAAAGCAATGGAAATTCGGCCATCGTGTTTTCGCTAATTTGGTTTATGTAGTCCCCTTTTTTGCCAAACTCATATGCTAAAGTGCGTTCGTAAAATGCTACACCTGGAACCAACCGCAAATCGACATAGTCTGCCAATTTCAGGTTGAAAATAAAACCCAGCGTAAAGCCTGGACTTCCAATGGGGCTTACCGAACGGATAGAATCGGGGTGTTGCGCCATGAAATCTGAGCGTTTTACACGATAAGTAGCATAGTTTAAAGCCAAGTAAAAACCAAAATGTAGCTTTTTGACATCATAGTTTGGCAAATTGATGACAGGTTTTCTTTCTTCCAGTTGGGCATGTGCCATTTGGTTAGTAAGAAAAAAAAGAGCAAGTAGGCAGGCTATGAAGGTTTTTGCGCTGTGTAAATACTTGCTATTCCAAAAGTTAACGAATGGCATTGAGAGTTTTTAAATCCTACTTTCCCCAAAATTAGTAAAAAATCTTTTCCATATGGAAACTTGTCAACCGACTCAGGCAAGTAAGTGTATGCCGAAGCATCTTTTGAAAGCCAGTTTCCCACTTTGGGCAGAATATATTGGAAATAAAATTGATAAATTTGCTTCACAGGAAATGTTTTGGGTTTTGAAAATTCCAAAACAGCTAAAGTGGCGCCTGGCTTTAAAACTCTCAATATTTCGGCCAAGCCTATTTCTAAACGTTCGAAGTTTCGCACGCCAAATGCCACAGTGGCCGCATCAAATTCGTTTTGCGCAAACGGAAGATTTTCGGAGTCGGCCTGAATTAGTTCGATAATGGAAGAAAGATTCCTGTTTTTTATTTTTTTACGCCCTACCTCCAACATTAAATTTGAAATATCTACCCCCACAATTCGCTCGGGTTGCAGTTTTTGGACAGTGGCAAGTGCTACGTCGGCAGTGCCTGTGGCAATGTCTAAGATGTATTTTGGATTTGATTTTTTTAATTTGGCAATCAGTTTTTTGCGCCAAATGATGTCGATTCCGAGACTTAGAAATCGATTAAGGAAATCGTATTTTGGTGCAATGTGGTCGAACATTTCTTCCACTTGCACCCTTTTACTTGTACTTTTTTCTTTGTAAGGAACTACAGACATCCAATTGGTATTTTAACTTTTTCAAGGTAAAGGTGGTGCTTTGTAAAGTTTTGTGAATTTTTCATCAAGCGTCTTTACACAGTAGAGATGCTTTTTCACTTGGTAAAATTACGTTAAATTTGTAATTAACAAGCTTTTGTGTTTGTATTGCATTTAATGCACTTTACTAGAAAATATTCCCTTTTTTGCCTTGTATTTTTTTTCTACCAGGGCGTTTTTGCCCAACGATTGGTAGATAAAATGGGGATTTACTTTGCCCCGGGTTTGGTCTCAATACCAGAAAAGGAGGAATTGGGAAGTTACAATATCCCTCAAAACGCTTTTGGTGGATATCAACCAGGACTTTCGTTTGATTTTTGTGTGTACTATTACCAAAACTACCATTTGGCCTATGGTTTAGATGCTCAATATTTTCTTGCCACAAAAAAAAATTATGCACTACACAATACCTCAGTTGGTCCTATTGTTAAGTACAACATTCTACCCACTACTGCCCTTTTTTCACCTTTTGCTATAGTTGGTTTGAAATTTGGCTATACTTTTCTAAGCCGTTCAGCCTACAACATGTCCGTTCAGCCCAGCATCATTGACCCTAAACAAGTAGAAATCCAAAATGTTAACCTAAAATTTGGATATTCTGAATTTGCCTTTCCTAGTGCTGCGCCAATGGTCGGAATAGGTTTCGATTTTTGGATAACTAGAAGGTGGAAAATGATTGCTATGGGAACATATACCTACCAGCTAACAAAAAGTAATTCCAAATTGAGAGACAATTATCCAGTCAAACAATCCAACTTGGGATTTGTCACAGTTCAAGCCGGCATTAGTTTCAAATTGACCAATGATGCCAAACCCAAGAAAAACATCAATAATTTGCTAGCGCAAGAGTCGGGCCAGAAAAAGCAAGAGGCAAAAAACAAAATTGCGGCAGCGGCTGCACAAAAATATGTGACACAAAAAATGCCCTCTATCAATGCGCAAGCGACTAACAAGGTGGTGAATATGAAATTTAAAACGCTTTCGAAAGAAGGGTTCGACCTCACTAAAAAGTACACAGTAAATGGTCAGGTAAAAGGGGCGGAAGGTCAAAATGTGAGCGATCTTTCAGTGCTAATAATGGATGAAAAAGGCCAATTGGTGGCTACAGCCAAAACAGATAAGAATGGTCGATATGCTTACAAAGGGCTGAAAGCCGACAATTACAGTATCTCGTTAAAAACAAGCGACCCACAATTGATAGCCAATGCCAATATGTCGGTTGAAGACGCAAGCGCCATGGTCGATGCAGCATCTATGCTCAAATTTCATTACAATCGCCTTTCCACTGGCAAGCACCATGGTATAGTGATGGGCGAGGTGAAACAAAATGCAGATGGGGTGGTGGCCGCTGATGAAACCATGCTCTTGTTGGATAGCAAAGGAAATTTGGTGGGCAGTACGCAAACCAACAAAGACGGGAAATATGCTTTCCGAAACTTAAAAACAGATTCCTACCAAGTGGTGTCGGCCAATAATCCCAATGTTAAAATTAACTCGATGGCAGGTTCGGCCGACCCCAATATGAGGGTTGACGAGGCGCTTTTCATGAAATATCCTTTCAGGAAATTGGCAAATGGTCAAAAACCCGAGGGTGTGGTGACAGGAAAAATTTCTACCATGGGCGTAGAAAAAGACATGAGCGACCAAACCGTGTTGCTTTTGGATAAGAACGGCGCGGTTGTGGCGCAATCTAAGGTAAACAAAGAAGGTCGATTTGCTTTTAAAGGTTTAAAGCCAGATGGGTATCAAACCGTGGTGATGGGCAATGACCCTAACATTGTAGCCAAAACGTATTTGAGCACCACCGATGCATCGCTCCTAATGCCCGAAAGTGCGTTCTCAAAGTTTGGTACTTTTGGTAGTCCAGGTACGCCGGGTAAGTTTATTACGGGAAATGTCACTTTGCCTGTCAGCTCGCAATCAGCTCTGAACGCTTCAGTACTTTTGCTCGATGACAAGGGCAATGTGGTGGAAAGTGCCAAATTGGGTGCACAAGGTAATTTTGTGATTCGTAATATAAGGGCGGCCAGTTACCAAGTGGTGGTAGAAGGCACCGATTATGAAAAAATGGTTTTTGACGTGGGCAAAAACGATGCGGCCAACTCCAGTCTTTCGGCCACAGCTTTTAGCAAATATAATTTTAGCAAGTTGAATGCCGATGGTTCGTTTCAAAACCTAGTGGTAGGCAAGATAGATGTAGGCGGCCAATTCCTTCCCGAAGAAGGGGTGAATGTGATGCTGATAGACGAAGCTGGCAATGCCGTAGCCCGCTCCACTGCCGACAAGAATGGAAATTTCGCATTCCAAAATGTGAAGGCAGGCAATTATCAAGCAGTTGTGGAAGGCCAAGATTATAAGAAAGTGACGATGAATGTGGCCAATACCGACAATGCAGCCAAACTTTCATCGCAAGAATTTTCCAAGTATGGGACCGATGCCACACCCCAGCTCGCCGACAAAATGGTGGTGGGCAAGGTCAACAGCAGTGTAAATGGCAAATCGGCAGTGGGCAAAAATGTGTTGTTGCTTGACGGAAACGGAAATGTGGTGGGCAAAACGGTAGTGGGCAAAAATGGCTCATTTATTTTTCATGGTTTGAAAATAGACAACTATCAAATAGTGATGGAAGAACCAGATCCTGCGTTCAAAACCAGTCTGTCGGCCATTGTGAGAGACCCCGAAATGAAAATTTCTATCAAAGATGTCATGAAATTCAACCCCATTAGCAAGCAAATGGAAAAACTGACCGAGCAAGACAATGTCATCATTACCGGGGCTATTCGTTCGGAAGATTTCATGGGTGCCGAAAATAGGTCGGTGCTCTTGCTCGACAAAGAGGGCAAAGTGGTGAAGGAGGTGACTTCCGACAAGTTTGGGGTGTTCAAATTTGCTGGTATCCAAGCCAAAGACTATCAAGTGGCCTACGAGTCGGGTCAAAAAAGGGTGACTCCTGTGATGCAAATGTACAAAGACAATGACCCTGCCGTGACCGAGCAAGGTGGCAAAATTGCCAATACCTTGTATTACAATCACAATCAAACCAATATTACCGAAGCCGACAAGGCGGAATTGGAAAAATTTGTCCGCTTCTTCAAAGAGCATCCCAACATGAAAATGATAAAACTGAATGCCTATGGCGATGCAACTGGTACCGATGAAGCCAATATGGAAGTGACCCAAAAACGTGCTAAGGCCGTGATGGAATATTTGCAAAATAGAGGTATTCCTGCCGACCGTTTGAAACTAAACCCTTTGGGTAAATCGTTGAAATTCAAAAACAAATACAGTGTTCCCGATCCCAAGCTGAACCGCAAAGTGGACATTGAAGTGGTTGAATAAGCTACAGTGTTTCCTCTATTTTTCAAACAATACCTGATAATTATTTCAAGCGTAATCTTTGTAACTACATCCGTTGCAGATGTAAAATACAGCGTTTGGCATATTCTGACCTTTGTCTTACTCAATTTACAATACTAAAATCCAAACGATATGAAAGCACAACATGAAAAAGACATTAACCAAGTAGGACGCACCCAATCTAATACTTCCAAAAGAGGTT
>DMUD01000110.1:6773-7541 GCA_003476475.1 Cytophagales bacterium
ATCTAATACTTCCAAAAGAGGTTTTGCCTCGATGGATGCCAAAGAACAGCGTGAAATTGCAAGCAAAGGAGGCAAAGCTGCCCACGAACAGGGCGTGGCCCACGAATGGGATTCGAAAGAAGCGAGGGAAGCTGGAAAAAAAGGGGGATTGGCCTCGCACATTAACAGACAAAACGCCAAAAGCTAAACTAAAAACCTACAAATGCCATTAGAATTTTGGGTTGTTGGATTTCAGACTCCAACAACCCAAAATTTTATAATTGAAAAAGATTTAATTAACTTTTTTGGAAAGTGCCATCCCTTTATTTTCCTCGTGAAAAATGCCATTTTCAAATACTAAATGGCCATTTACAAAAGTATGCGTCACTTTGGTTTGGAAAGAGGTGCCTTCTAGTGGCGACCAACCGCATTTATACAAAACATTCTTTTTTTCGACTGTCCAAGGCGAGTTCAAATCCACAATGGCCAGGTCGGCATAATACCCTTCGCGCACAAAACCCCTCTTATCTATTTTGTACAATTTGGCAGGGTTGTGGCACATTTTTTCGACAATTTTTTCCAAAGAAATGAGGCCTTGTTTGTAAAACTCGAGCATGATGTTGAGCGAGTGTTGCACGATGGGTGCTCCCGACATCGACTGGAAATACGGTTTTTGTTTTTCTTCAAGGCAATGTGGGGCGTGGTCGGTGGTCACAATATCTATTCTGTCGTCAATAAGTGCTTTTAAAAGCCCTTTTTTGTCTTTTTCGGTTTTTATGGCGGGGGTGC
>DMUD01000110.1:7845-13634 GCA_003476475.1 Cytophagales bacterium
GTTTTTATGGCGGGGTTCCATTTAATGAGAATGCCCAATCGTGCATAGTCTTCGTCAGAAAACCACAAATGATGTACAGACACTTCGGTGGTGATGTTTTTTTCTTCCAATGGAATGTCGTTTCTGAACAAATGCGTTTCGGCCTCTGTGCTCAAGTGCAAAATGTGGAGTTTTGCCTTGTATTTGTTGGCCAAATCGATGGCTTGCTTGGTGGCTTCGTAACACGCCTTTTCACTTCGTATCAACGGGTGGCATTCGGCTGGCACCGCTTCGCCATATTTTTCCCGAAACAGGTTTTCATTTTCCTCCACTATTTGTTCTTTTTCGGAGTGGATGGCGATAATCGATTTGCAGTTGGCAAATAGTTTTTCAAGTGTTTGTGGATTATCGGCCAGCAAGTTGCCTTTTTTGGTGAAATACAGCCCGTCGTCCGACACAGCAAGAAATTTGGAAGTATCCAGTTTGAGTACTTCGTCCAAATTGTCGCCATTTACACCCATAAAGAAACCGAAATTGGCTAATGATTTTTCGGATGCCAAACGGTATTTTTCTTCCAAAATATCAACTGAAAGCACATTGGGGACAGTATTTGGCATGTCGATAAAAGAGGTGACTCCGCCCGCAACGGCCGCTTTACTTTCCGAATAAAGGTCGCCTTTGTGCGTTAGTCCAGGTTCGCGAAAATGTACCTGTCCATCAATAATGCCGGGCAAAACATATTTTCCGATGCCGTCAATAATCTTGGCATCATTAGGGCTTTCAATGTGGCCTATTTTGGCAATTAGTCCATTTTCAATCAGTATATCGGCTTTTATTACAGAACCCTCATTTACAATTCCGATGTTTTTGAGCAAAGTTTTTTTAGTCAATTTGTGTGGTTTTAAAATGTGTGAATTGAGACAATACCTCCTGAAATAGGAGTTTAATTTTTATGTATCGAAGGTGTTTTTAAATTGCAAATACTACTTATAAAAAATAAGGGTCAAATTTATTGAAAAGATGCTTGGTGTAGTGAAAAAGAAGCCCATAAATCAACTTTTTCTGAAAATGTCGTTGGGTCAATTGCTGATATCCAAAGCCAATAGTTCTTAATTGCTGCGTTATTCTCGCAAATTTTGTCCGAAAAAATATCTCAAAACGAAATATTTTCGTAAAATCGAAAAAAATACTCTTATGGATGTGTATGTAGTGGCAGGGTTTCGTTCTGCAGTGGGCAAAGCGCCACGTGGTGTTTTTCGTTTTACTCGTCCAGACGATTTGGCTGTACAAGTTGTGAAGCATTTGGTTGAATCTGTTCCCAATTTGGAACGTGAATTGATAGATGATGTAATAGTAGGCAACGCAATGCCAGAGGCAGAACAAGGCATGAATGTTGGGCGTTTTATATCGTTGATTGGTTTGGATACTTATAAGGTGCCTGGCATGACGGTAAACCGTTATTGTTCTTCGGGTTTGGAAACTATAGCCATTGCTAATGCCAAAATTCGTGCCGGATATGCAGATTGTATCATAGCAGGTGGTGTTGAAACCATGAGTTACATTCCTTTCGGAGGATGGCGCATAGCACCAAGCGCTGATTTGGCTAAGGCACATGCCGATTACTATTGGGGTATGGGCCTTACGGCCGAAGCAGTGGCAGCCGAATACAAAGTGATCAGAGAAGATCAAGATATTTTTTCATATCATTCGCATATGAAGGCAGTGAAAGCCATACAAAACGGATTGTTTAAAGACGACATTGTGCCTTTAAAAGTGGTGGAAACCTATTTGGATGACCATGAAAAAAAGAAAACAAGAGAGCACTTTATTGATACCGATGAGGGGCCAAGAGCCGAAACAAGTTTGGAGGCATTGGCCAAATTGAAACCGGTTTTTCAGGACAAAGGAACGGTAACCGCAGGTAATTCAAGCCAAACATCGGATGGTGCGGCCTTTGTACTTTTAATGTCCGAGAAAAGAGTAAAAGAACTGAATCTGAAACCAATAGCTCGAATGCTTTCGTATGCTGTGGCCGGGGTCGAGCCTAGAATTATGGGCATTGGGCCTGTGGCAGCCATTCCCAAAGCATTGAAAATGGCCAATTTGAAACAAGACGACCTAGACCTCATAGAACTGAACGAGGCTTTTGCCGCTCAATCTTTGGCCGTAGTAAGGGAACTGGGTTTGAACCCTGATATAATAAATGTAAACGGGGGTGCAATCGCATTGGGGCATCCACTTGGTTGTACTGGAGCAAAACTTTCCGTGCAGCTGTTCAACGAACTAAAACGCAGAAATCAAAAATACGGTATGGTCACTATGTGTGTTGGCACTGGCCAAGGAGCTGCTGGCATCTTTGAAATATTGTAAAGTGCCAAGACTATTACTATTGAGAATAAAGTAAAAGCGTATTATTTTTTCATAATTTAAGTTTATTTTTAACAAAAACTTAGTGTGATTTTATTTTCATTTAAATCTCGTATTTTTTTTTGTTGTTTCCTTTTGGGTTTATTTACCAGGGTTATTGGCCAGGGTAAAATAGAGTTTGAGCACCTGAATCGCAATCAGGGATTGCCCACCAATACCATAACGGCCATCGTTCAAGACAAATACGGTATGTTGTGGCTTGGTACGCAAAATGGTTTGGTGCGTTTCGATGGCTATGATTACAAGCTGTATGTACAAGACCCAAAAGACAGTAATTCTATTCAAAACAACTTCATAGATTATCTTGGGCTTGCCAATGACGGAGATTTGTTGATTGGCCATAAGGGCTACGGTTTTAGTATATATTATATTGAAACTGGTGTTTTTCAGCATTTTAGGCATGATCCTCGCAATCCCAATTCTTTGCGCAATGACCAAGTTATAGCCATGTATTCCGATCCAAAAGGGATAATTTGGATAGGCACAAACATGGGGCTGGAAAGGTTTGATCCCAAAAGCGGTCGTTTCGACCATTACGACATCAAAGAGGCTCACATTTCTCGTAAAGCTGCCGTTTCTTCCATTGTGCAAGAACCCGACGGAAAATTGCTAATGTATGTTTCAGGCAATAAAATAGTTCGATTTGACCCCAGAAATCGTACCTATAGATTTTTGCCCATCACCTCCGCGCTGAATATTCACATCAGGATAAATCGTGGCGGTGTGCTTTATTTAGATAGGAAGAGCTATTTGTGGATTGGAACTGAATTTGAAGGTTTAATAAGATACCACGAAAAGACTGGCGAGATTGTAAGGTACAATACCAAGAACAGCTTGCTGAAAAGCAACGTCATCATGCAAATTATTGAGGACAGCTTTGGCACGGTGTGGGTGGCTACCGATGGTGGTGGACTCATGGAGTTTGACTCGAAAGTCAACAAACCAATTATTCACCAATTCGACCCTAAAGACCCCTCTTCGCTAAGCAGTAATGCTGTGTATTCGATATGCGAAACAAGAGAGGGGCATTTGTGGGTAGCAGCTTTTTCTGCAGGTCTCAATATTTTCAAGAAAAACAAAAAGCGATTTGAATTGTACAATGATAAAGGGTTGGAGGGCAAGTCGCTCAACAACAAGTCTGTTCTTTCTTTTGCCGATGCCGGTAATGGACAAATATGGGTGGGAACCGATGGGGGAGGCTTGAATTTGTTCGACCCACAAAAAAAAACTTTTATCTACTATACAAAGGAAAATTCTTCTATTTGTTCGAATGTCATCAAGACCTTGCTCAACGATAACGAGGATAATCTTTGGATTGGCACTTATGCAAGTGGCTTATGCGTGGCCAATTTCAAAAAGAAATATTTTAAACATTTCCTTCCAACCGATTTTTCCAATGGAAAGAGCATCTCACGTTTCAATGTTTGGGCGCTTTCTAAGGCCAAAAACGGGAATTTGTGGATTGGCGAGCTAGACGGAGGGCTCGATTACTACAATTTCGAGAATCACAAATTCAAAAATTATTATCACATCTTCCCAGGCCTAAAAAAGTTGGTTGCACCTAATTTTGTGTCGGTTTTTGCCGACAACGATGACAATTTGTGGGTTGGTACCCAAACACAGGGAGCATACAAAATAAGTAACAAGGGAAACAAAACCACTCCTTTCAACCATCGTCCTAACGACCCCAAAAGCATCGTTTCGGATTATATTCAAGTAATTACCCAAGATACAGAAGGACGAATATGGATAGGAACCAAACAAGGAGGGCTCTCTATGTTGCCCAATTCTAATGCAGAAAAGTTTGTGAATTTTTCCGCAAAAAATGGCTTGCCGGGCAATACTGTTTTTAGTGTCATTGAGGACCACAAAAAAGATATATGGATTGCGACTGACAATGGATTATGCAAATATGCACCCAAAACTGGGGTTTTTAGGACATTTGATGAGAGCGACGGGTTGCAGTCTCTTGAATTTAAAACTGGGGCGGTTTACAAAGAAGCCAGCGGCCATATTTGTTTTGGTGGCCCCGAAGGATTCAATCGTTTTCATCCCGACAGTATTGGGTACAATGTGCATGCTCCTGAAGTGTACATTTCTAGCATAAAGCTTTTCAATAAGCCAATTGAGCCCAAACAATCTTACAATAACAAAGTATATTTTACCAAACCAGTTCATTTGCTCGATACGCTATCTCTCAGTTATTCTGATTATGTGCTTTCCATCGATTTCACTGGGATAGACTACACCAGTCCCGATAAAAACAAGTTTGCCTACATGTTAGAAGGATTTGAAAAAGATTGGAACGAAGTGGACGCCAACAGGCGCAGCGCCAATTATACCAATTTGGCACCAGGCCAGTATGTGTTTCGAGTAAAAGCGGCAAATAACGATGGTTTGTGGAATGAAAAAGGGCGAACCCTCATTATTATAATCTCTCCTCCATGGTGGCAAACTTGGTGGTTTAGAATTTTGGCTACAATCGCCATCTTATCAGCATTGGTTATATTTTATTATTGGCGCGTGCGTCAGATAAGTGCGAGGAACATTTTTCTTGAACGGGCTGTTCAGGAACGCACTGCCGAACTAAGAGAGGCCAATGAACGTCTTGTAAATAGCAACGAGGAAATAAGGATATCGAACGAGCAATTGGAAAAACAGAACTTCGAGATTCTGAAAATGAATGAAAAGATTTTGTTTCAAAAAAAGGAAATTGTGCAGCAAAAAGAGGAATTGGAGGTCAAAAATAATCAGTTGAATCAAATTAATGCGACTAAAGACAAATTGATTTCCATAATTGGACATGATTTACGCAATCCAGTTTCGGCGCTTACCTCACTTACCGAAATGTTGCAAACGATGTATAAATCTTTGTCGGAGAAAGACATAGCTCAAATTGTGGGGCATATTCAATCGTCTTCTACCTCGCTCAAGCTATTGGTAAATAACTTGTTGGATTGGGCTTTGGTGCAAAACAAGCATGTAGAGCCTCAGTTGAAAAAAGTACAGGTGTGGAAGGAAGTCGAAGAGTGTTTCAAGTTGCTCAAATTACATGCCGACGGCAAGGGCATTATGTTTAATAATCTTTGCAACGAAGCTGATTTTGTGCAAGCCGATAAAAATATGTTGCAGACAGTATTTCGAAATTTGGTTGGAAACGCCGTGAAATTCACACCCAAGGGTGGCAGTATTTCCATTTCTTCCGAGCGTACCGAAAAAGGGGAGCTACTCGTCACCATTACTGACACTGGCGTGGGCATGACCCAAGAGAAAATAGATCAACTGCATAAAAACCAACTCATTGGTACTACTGCCGGTACATCCAACGAAAAAGGAACAGGTTTAGGTTTGGTTATTGTGAGGGAGTTTATAGAAGCCAACCA
>DMUD01000239.1 GCA_003476475.1 Cytophagales bacterium
ATCGATAGCCTATGACGAACACTTGAAAGAAGGAAAATGGATGGTGGTAGCTCAAGGCGACGATGCGCAATTAAACAAAGCTATGAATATTCTTCAAGCCAATAGCAGGTTTATAGGGTTAAGCATACACTGAAAATGAGAGTTTTATTGTTTGAATTCCTAAGCTAAAATGTATATCGTTTTATTTATCTTCAGCGCCCTTTTTGTTTTTGCGAGATAAAAATTGACGTATTACATTCTCGCTTAGGGCAATAATACTGTCTGATTTTTTGGCCACAATATCTGTAATCAAATATTGCCCTATAGCTACCACGGCTTTTCTAGTTGGGGAAGCATTTTCACCGGCCACTTTTTTAGATAGATATGAGTTCAGCAAGTCGGTAAGTTTGTTCAAAATGCTGCTTTTAAATTCGGGATTCTGGCTAGTGTTAGTAATCGTTGTTTTTATGAGGTTGCCAAGGTTTATACTTGCGTAAAATACCTGAAATTCAGTCGATAATTCTTCCCATTGCCTATCTCGTTTATGTTCCAACATGGCAATTCTTTCGTTCAGCTCTCTTTGATTCATGCTAGGGGTTATTTAAGGCTAAGCCGAATAAGCAAATGGAGAATAGGTTCTTTGATTAATGTGCGGCGTGCGGCATATACCACTCCAATCAAGATTGCGTCTAGTATAGCCATTGACAAAAAACCATAATAGTTTTTGCCCAGCCATTCACCTAACAACTGTGCCAATGCAACGTTTAGCATTAACAGAAAAAAAATGACCACCACCAAAATTAGGAAAAAAACGATTAGTGATGAAAAGATGTTGGCCACCTTGTCGATGGTTTTGAGCTTAAAAAGTTCAATGCTGGTATCGCTATAGGACTTTGTTTTTTCTAAAAGCGATTCGATAGGCGTAGTTTTGATTTCGTTCATTTGCGGCATGTGTTGAAGGATAAAAGTAACTTTTAAGTTAAATTGGCCATAGTGGGCGATGGTCTGTGGGAAAGATTATTTTTTAAGTTCCTTGATTAATGAACTGTTCCATTTCTCTTGGGAAACTCCGTTTTTTACTCGCCACATTTTGCCATCACCCACCATAGCCAATTTTGGTTGAAGCCTAAGCAGCCCCGTTTTTGGCTTCTTCGTATTTGGCTTTACCCTGTTTGATAAAATCGGCTGACTCCTTTTGTTTTGCTTCCAAACTTTCCGTTACATTTTCAACAAATTCATCAAACTTTTGGTACAAGACATCGAGATAATCGTTGCTTTGGCTAACTAATCGCTTCCTAGTTTCGCTGCCTTTGTCTGGAGCCAATAGCAAACCTGCCGCAGCGCCTACCGCTACCCCTGCTAATACTCCTACTATTATTTTTCCTGTTTCCATAGTTTTATCTTTTATAGTATTTATAATTTATTTTATATTTAGTGTTTTGTGTTTATATATTATTGTGTTTTGTTGTTATTATCTAATTGTCCTACAGGTGGCTTGTATTCATGCTGATGTCCTCGTTCGGGAACTTCTTCTAAACCATTTTCATTTTTTTCTATTTGCTGTTCTATCTTGTTTCTATTTCCATTTTCGCCGTAAGGGTCTTGGTCATGGTAAGGATCATGGTCCCCTTCCTCGGGTTTCCCGTTTGGCACATTGGTAATTTGATTTTCTTTTGGTGTTATCATGGTTTTGGTTTGGGTTATTTTTTATCGGTTTTTTTCACACATCAAGGCGTGGTTTAGTTGTGCTTTCAAGGTGGGAATAGTTGCGGATATCCATGCTTTTATGTCTGGATCTTTACACTCATTAAAGGCCTTTTCAAATTTTTCAATGGCAAGCTTGTGTTTCGAAACCATTTTTTGGCAATAAGCATCGTTAAATTCTTTTTCCGATTTGCTTTTCAATTGTCTGTATTCTTCTTGTTTTTCCTCGCCAAGGGTGGTTGGGAGCGAAATAGATTTTTTATTGGCCAATGCATTAAGTTCGGTCATTGACTTTGTATGTTGATCTACCATCATAATAGCCATGTCCAACACTTTTTGGTTTTTGCTGGTTCTTTGAGCTAATTTTCCAAAATCTATCTGTTCCAGATTAATTTCTGTCGCTTCTGTTAGGAATATGGCGTCCCTTTCATCGTGTTTGGTGCTGACAGTTTTGGCTTCTTCCACTATTTCTTTACTCTGAATCAAAATTTTGCTTTTATCTATGGTAATCTCGCTTTCTTCCGCTGTGCTTTTCGGTTTTTTTTCGCAAGCAACTATGTTTATACCAAGCAAAGCGATGAATACAAATTTAAGTGAATGGGTTGTGGAGCAGTTTTTTTTCATTTTTTTGGTTGTTTAGTGAATATTTGGTTAAACAGAAGACAAAAATGCATAGGAAGAGAGTCCTTGATTTTACATTAAATTCAAGGAATCTTATATAATTTACACTGTTTATTGTTTTGAAGCTATTTAAGAAATATTCAGATTTTAGTATTCGCTTTTTTGGATACGTTTTCTCAAAAGACTCTTTTAAAAACGAATAGAGAACTGTCTTTAAAACATAGTATTTTCGCCCTCGAAGCCTAATGTGATTTTTAGATGAGCAAGGACAATTTTCCGTCAAATGGCCATGATGCCGAAAACCCCAAGGAGGGCGAAGACAAGATTCACGATATAGTACCTGTGTCGGGCATGTTCGAAAACTATTTCTTGGATTATGCCTCTTATGTGATTTTGGAACGCGCCGTGCCTGCCATTGAAGATGGGCTAAAACCTGTGCAGCGCCGTATTTTGCACAGCATGGAAGAAATGGACGATGGCCGTTTCAACAAGGTGGCCAACATCATAGGCCAAACCATGCAATATCACCCACATGGCGATGCTTCTATTGGCGACGCCATCGTAAATCTTGGCCAAAAAGACTTGCTCATTGAAACACAAGGCAATTGGGGCGACATACGCACAGGCGACAATGCTGCCGCACCACGATACATAGAAGCCCGCTTGTCGAAATTTGCCCTTGATGTGGCTTTCAACGCCGATACTACGCTTTGGCAACTTTCCTACGATGGTCGCAAACGCGAACCAGTTACCTTGCCTATGAAATTTCCTTTGCTTCTAGCACAAGGGGTAGAAGGTATTGCCGTAGGACTTTCGACCAAAGTGCTTCCACACAATTTTTGCGAGCTTATCTTGGCCTCTATCGAATGTTTGAAGGGCAACGACTTTGACTTGTATCCCGACTTTCCCACTGGCGGACAGGTAGATGTGGCCAATTACAACGGTGGTGCTAGGGGAGGGAAGGTGCGTATTCGTGCCAAGATTCAAGAAGTAGATAAGAAGACACTGCATATCAAAGAGATCCCTTTTGGAACTACTACAGGTTCTCTTATCGAATCCATCATTAAGGCCAACGATTCGGGTAAGATTAAGATAAAGAAGGTAATAGACAATACGGCTAAAGACGTAGAAATAGAGATACAGTTGCAGCCAGGTGTTGACCCAGACGTGACCATCGACGCGCTCTATGCCTTTACCGATTGACAAACTAGCGTAAGTCCCAATGCCTGTGTCATTGTCGATAAAAAGCCACGATTTCTAAACGTAAACGAAATATTGCGCATCAATACTGCCAAAACAAAAGAATTGTTAAAGCAGGAATTGCAAATAAAACGTGCTGATCTTCAAGAGAAAATTTTCTTCTCATCACTACTAAAAATTTTCATACAAGAAGGAATGTACAAAAATGCCAAATACGAAAATGCTGAACATGACCAAGTTTCTTTCGATGTATTGAATGAATTGTTTGCACCTTTTTTCGACAATTTTTATCGCAAAATTGAAAACGAAGATTACTTGAAATTGATGGCGAAGCCTTTGAGTAGCATACGCAAATACGATGTGGGCGAGGCCGACTTGAAAATGAAGGACTTGCAAGGCCAAATCAAACAAGTAGACCATGATTTAAACCATCTTACCGATTTTTCAATTGCCTATTACCAGCGATTGCTCGACAAATATGGCAAGGGGCATGAACGCAAAACAGAACTACGCACCTTCGATGTGATAGCGGCCACTTCTGTAGCAGCTGCCAACGAGAAACTATACATCAACCGCAAAGAAGGTTTTATAGGATATGGTTTGAAAAAAGATGAGTACATCTGCGACTGTTCCGACATTGACGACATAGCTGTTTTTTTGAACGACGGCAAATTCAAAGTTGTAAAAATTTCGGAAAAAGTTTTCGTGGGAAAAGACATTCTTTATGCGGGCGTATTCCGAAAAAACGACGACCGAATGGTGTACAATATGGTGTATGTAGACGGAAAGTCGGGCAATAGCATGGTGAAACGTTTTCAGGCAGGTGGCATAACCCGCGACAAGGAATACGACCTCACGATGGGAAATAAAAATTCTAAAGTACTGTATTTCAGTGCTAATCCCAATGGAGAAGCTGAAATAATCAATGTACAACTCACCCAAAGTGCGGCTGCTAGAATCAAAGTGTACGATTTCGACTTCAGCACCTTGGCCATCAAAGGAAGAGCTTCGCAAGGTAACATCCTCTCAAAATACACCATCAAAAAAGTCGTTTTCAAATTGGCTGGAAAATCGACTCTTTCGGGTATCAAAATATGGTACAGCGATGCCATAGGAAGATTGAATACCGAAGAGAA
>DMUD01000254.1 GCA_003476475.1 Cytophagales bacterium
AATCCAACACAATTGGCCTCGGGTGCCACCATCACAGTCGAAATGCAATCCAACGAAACGTGTTTGGCAAACCCAAGCAACAACAAAGCTACCGCTAGCCTACAATTAATAGGCATAAATGGCCCCAACCCTTCCATAAATTCCAATATCAACACCGTATGCGAAAAAGACCCACAAGGCATTGTAGTAAATGCCTTTGGCGAAGGCGACTTGCCCGTAATCTACCAATGGCTGAAAGATGGAAAAATAGTGACCAATACCAACCAGAATAGTCTAAAACTGACACTAACAAGCCAAACTGGGCAATACCAAATAAGCATGAATGACGGACTATGTCCCACAGTTACCTCTCCACTATCTCCACTGCTAGTCATTAACGCGCGCCCTGTCATAGAAACAAATCCCAAAGTCGAAATTGAAATTTCTGCCGATGGCAAAACTCCAGTATTACTCAACGCCAAGGTATCACCAACCAGTAGTGTGTTAAACTGGACAGGAGAAAATATAGTTGGCGACATAGACAAAAACACCCTGACGATAGTATTAAGCAAAGAAGCAGTGTACTCATACACCCTTACCGCTACCGACAATAATTGTAGCAATAGCCAAACCGTGGAAGTAGTGGCCAATCTCCCCCTCAAAATACCCAATGCTTTTACTCCCAATGGCGATGGGCTGAACGATACCTGGACTTTTGTAGGTCTGGTAGACTATGCCTACTTGAAAGTAACCATTTTCAACCGATGGGGAAACATCGTGTTCAAGAAAGAAGGTGAACAATTACCTCCTTGGGATGGTAGCTCCAACAATGGTGCAAAATTGGAAACTGGCACTTATTATTACTTACTTGAAGCACAAAAAAATAATGGCCAAAACATCACACTCGACGGTTCTGTAACCATTCTGCAATAGTCCAAAAGCAGAATAAACTAAATTTGATAGAACATATTACACTTTATCACGTATTTTCAAGCAGGATTTTTGAAATAAAAACAATAAAAAACAAAGATTCAAACGGGCAATATAACCATGAAAAGTAAATTGGCTGAAAAAGCATTTTTCACTTACCCCTTTAGATTTTTGAAGTTCAGGCAAAAAAACATAGTTTCGCCCGAAACTAATTGAAATGCTATACCCGCTCAAATTCAAAACAATTTTCAAAGACAAAATTTGGGGAGGACAAAAAATCAAGTCCATTTTGGGTAAAGATTTTTCGCCCCTACCAAACTGCGGTGAAACCTGGGAAATTTCAGGGGTCGAAGGAAATGTATCTGTGGTTGAAAATGGGCGGCTTGCTGGTAAAAGTTTAAGCCAACTCATCGAAACATTCCAAGGCGACCTTTTGGGCGAGGCAGTGTTTCAAAAATTTGGTCAGCACTTCCCACTACTCATCAAATTCATCGATGCCAATGAAGATTTATCCATTCAAGTGCACCCAAATGATTGTCTGGCAAAAAAAAGACACAATTCATTTGGTAAAACGGAAATGTGGTACATTTTCCAAGCCGATCCCCACTCCTCCCTCATCGTGGGCTTTAACAAAAACACCAACAAAAACGAATATTTGGATAGCCTGAAAAATGGCCAATTGACTTCTCTCCTAAACCGAGAGGAAGCAAAGGCGGGCGACTGTTTTTTTATTCCGGCAGGCAGAGTGCACACCATCGGAAAAGGACTTTTACTGGCCGAAATACAGCAAACATCCGATGTCACCTATCGAATCTATGATTTCGACAGAGTAGATGACAAAGGCGAAAAAAGAGAATTACACACCGAAGAATCGGTAGAGGCACTTGACTATAAATCATACCCTGAATATAAAACTGCCTACAAAGAAATATTAAATAAAACTTCTCCATTGGTAAATTGTGAATACTTTACCACACATCTACTTGCCTTCGACAAATGTTTGACGAGAAATTACGAAAACAAAAAGTCATTTGTTGTTTACATCTGCTTTGAAGGGGAAGCAGTGTTAGAATGCGAATCGGGCATTTTTCCTATCAAAATGGGTGACACTTTGCTTATCCCCCATTCATTGAAGCGTTTAGATTTACAACCAAACAAGCTGACCAAAATATTGGAAGTGTACATTGACTTGTAAAACTACGCCACCACCGTGCGCGTTTGAACCGTAAAAGAATCGCCGGCACCAAATTGCTTCAGCATGGCATAGTGTGAAGCAAGAGCACCTACAAAAGTTTTATTTTCGATGTAGGGCACCCCACATTCAATGGCGGTTTTTCGCACAATTTCTGAAATGGCAGGATAATGTATGTGGCAAATTTTTGGAAAAAGATGGTGTTCAATCTGCATGTTTAATCCACCACATAAAAATGTGGCCAGCCAATTTTTTCTGGCAAAATTAGCAGTGGTACACATTTGATGTACCGCCCATGCCTCTTCGATATTACCTTCCTCATTTGGTTCGGGAAAGGACGTACCTTCTACCACATGTGCAAGTTGAAATACCAACCCTATTACAAAACCTTTCACCAATTGCAGGGAAATATATCCGAACAAAAACTGCCACCACGTAACGGTTGGCAATAGAATAATGGGAACAGCGATAGTTAAAAAATAGTACAAAAATTTAAAAAAGAAGAGATTAAAGTAGGCTGAAGTGCTGTGTTTAGAATTGTTATAGTTACCAATTTTCTTCTGAAAAAACTTCTTATAGTCTTTTCTAAAAATCCATGAAATAGCAGCAAGGCCGTACAACAAAAAAGCATAATAATGTTGATATTTTTGAATACGGGTAGGTTTTTCGGCAGGAGAAAGACGAATAAGTCCCGGTGCTACTTCAATGTCTTCGTCGTGTCCAGGGATATTAGTAAAAGTATGATGTACCACATTGTGTGTAATATTCCACATATAGGGATTTGCCCCTATAAAATAAAAAGAGGCACTCAACAAGCGATTGATTTTTGCATTGTGTGAAAAAGAGCCATGAATAGCATCGTGAGAAACGTTGAACCCAATCATAGCACCAAACACTCCAAGTAAAAGACAACAAGCATACATAAGCCATAAGTGAGGCAACAGCACTCCGCTTATAATGGTAACATACAAGGCAAATGCACCTAAAAGAAAAAATGCAACCTTGCAATACATCGCAAAATTTGCATTTTTAGAGATTTTACGAGAAGAAAAATACTGTTCCACCCTGTCTTTAACCGTGGCATAGAAGTTCGATTTTCCACGGTCAACGAATTTTAGCTTAGCACTCATTGAATTATTTTGTATTGCAATTTCAATATAAATTAGCGTTAATCCTAAAAAACACAATTTTTACTTTCTCCAAAAAGCAAAATTCATTTAGGTATAACCACTGCAGAACTGGAAAAGAATTAGCAAGCAAGGCCTCATTTTCTACTAAAATTATCAAGGCATTGTTGGGTAAAACAATATTATTAGTATTTTTGAATTCGAATTTTAAAATTTAATCTTTTACCCTAAAATCAACAAAATGAAAAAAACGTTACTTGCAATTTCTGCATTTGCATTCACTTTTGCAGCCCATTCTCAATCTGTTACTGGTTACCTTTTATCGTACGACAAAACTGCAACTGGTAACGATGCAGCTTGTATGCTAAATTTTCCAAATACTGGCTTTTATCAGTATGCAGATGGCAACATTGGTTCTGTGCCACAGTTTGATGCAACCAAGACAAGCTATTTGGTGGTAAAATCAAAAACTACTGGCCTAAAAGCAGGTGCTGCTCCGGGTGGTTTCGACATACCAGCTACATTAAAACCTACTACTGCTTCAGCTGCCGATTGTAATGGTTTGAGAGTTTCGGCCGATGCTGCTAATGGATTCGAAACGGTTTTCATAGACATGTCACTTACAGAAAATCAAAAAGTAAGCATCACTGCTTCTTCAGTACGTGACAAAGACACCGTCGATTTCTTCCTAACCTCTTCTCCAGACGGTGGTTATCCTTCTTCTTCCACTTCCAACTTTTCACCATCAGGAATCACAAAAACGTTGGTACTTAGCACTACCATGGAAACCTATACTTTAGATTTCACTGAACTTAACTCATGGGAAACTAAGGCATTTTCTGAATGGGAGGATAAAAACAAAATAAATGGCTTTGGTTTGAAATTCAGAACAACAGCAGCTCCTGGTGGAGTAGCAAGTG
>DMUD01000227.1:0-1452 GCA_003476475.1 Cytophagales bacterium
TAACCTCAACGCCCTCAATTTCTCTCCTAAAGTCTCCATAATTTACTTTAGGCAAAGCTATAACATGCTGAAAAATACTTATAAAATATCATAGATTTCAAGTATATACATAATAGTAATTGTTAAACATACTTTCGGTATCTATTTTTGTGCGATATAATTCTAAGCTCAATATGAAAAAATTAAACCTACTCTTTGGTGTAGCGGTATTTTCTGCCAATTTGGTAGCAAAGGCGCAAACCAACGATTTGATTGTGAAGGAAAAAGGGGGCAATGAAAGCTCCTATGCCGTTTCCAACCTTCGCAAACTTAGCTTCAACAGTGGCAACCTCATTGTCACGCCCAAGACAGGCAGCCCCGATTCTTACGCCACTGCCAACCTCGACCGTCTTTTCTTCAAACAAGCCGTTACGGGCGTTGCCACCGAAGAGGCCGAAGCAAAATCCATGGGCTTGTACCCCAACCCTGTGGTAGAGGTACTGCACCTGCGTTTGCTAGGCAACACTACCCAAGTACAAATACAAGACATGCAAGGCAAGGTATGGCTGAGCAACACAGCCGAAGGCAACGACGCGAGCATGGATGTGGCAGAACTTCCCGCTGGCCTGTATGCCTGCATTTTGAAAAATGAAAAAGTCACCAAATCAATTAAATTCTTGAAACAATAAACCCCAAAAACCATGAAAAAGATTTTTTATTTCATTGTCACTTTAGGCATGGCGATTACTGCACAAGCCCAAGACACCTTGTATTTTTACAAAGATGGTGTTATGACCGACAAGAAGGCCGTACTAAACGTGGACAGTGTCACCTTTAGCAAGCCCAAGCCTGCAGTTGGCGACCCCACCATAGACGGCTACACCTACCCCACGGTGACCATTGGCACACAGGTGTGGTTTGCAGAGAACCTGCGCACCACCAAGTACAGCGACGGCACGGCGATACCCTTGGTGACAGATGACACAGCTTGGGCAGCTAATTACAACAATAGCACCAAGCTGCCCATGATGTGCTGGTACAACAACGACCAGGCTGCCTACACGTCCAACAAGTACGGGCCCTTGTACAACTGGTACGCGGTGAACCCCATCACCAACGGCGGCAAGAACGTGTGCCCCACGGGCTGGCACGTGCCCACCGATGCCGAATGGACGACATTGAGCGATTATCTGGGCGGAAAAAGCGTGGCGGGGGGCAAGATGAAGACGACGGACATCACGCAGTGGGCATCGCCCAACACGGGGGCGACCAACAGCAGCGGCTTCTCAGGGAATCCGGGCGGCTACCGCTACCGCGATGGTTCATTCAAATACATTGGCAGCAACGGTTACTGGTGGAGTTCTTCCGAGTACGGTGCAAACTACGCCTGGTTCTACTACCTGTATTACTACAACAGCAACTTAGGCAAGGTCAACTTCGCTAAGTCTTATGGTTTTTCTGTCCGTTGTCTCA
>DMUD01000227.1:1779-4446 GCA_003476475.1 Cytophagales bacterium
GGATTGACTTCTCTCCAACATCTTCTCATTGTGGAAAGGCCTAAAGTCCATCGCGGTTGATTTAAATTATGGTTAGGTTTATCAATTGCAATCTTTCTAGCATTTCAGGTTTTATCAACTCAAGGTTAAAACCCCTCAAAACCCTTCTGATGGCGAAGAAGATTTCACAATAGCATTTCCAACCAAAGCAGATTAGCCGTATTTCGGTTTTTGCTTAATTTTTTTTTCACTTCTTTATGTCGAGACCGAGTTTTAAACCGAAAAGGATAAAACTTGGTCTCGATTTTTATATCTTTAGCGTGGGCATAGCTAAAAATAGGTACATATAGTGGTGAGTGTATCCACCATTTAAAATGGTTTTTTCCTATTTGCCTACAAGTGTATTTTTCTATTTATGGTACAATACAACACAAAAGAGTGGTTTGGCCTCATTTTTAGGTTTCACAAAAGTGATACATTTCGCATCCTTTTGCCCGCTATGATATATTTGGGTGTATATGGAGTAGCGGTGACTTTCTTCCTTCTTGATTTTTTAAAGTTTGAATTTCATAGTACCACCGTTTTACACTCTCTTTTGGGTTTTGTGATATCTTTACTTTTAGTATTCAGAACGAATACAGCTTACGAGCGTTGGTGGGAAGCCCGCAAACTGTGGGGATCATTGGTAAATAACGCACGCAATTTGGCTATCAAGGCAAAGAGCATGTTTCCTGAATGTGAGCATGAATATTTCAAGACCTTGATACTCAATTTTACCGTTTCACTCAAACACCATCTAAGAGACCAAAATGCATTAAGCGCGCTTCATGCGTGCAATGGATTTGATATGAATACGCTTATTTTTAAGAACCATTTGCCTAATGAAATGGCACGTTTGCTTTTTACCAAAACCAACGAGCTATATCAAAACCAACACATTTCTGGCGAGCAATTTATTATCGTAAATAATGAGTTGAGGGCGTTTACTGATATTACAGGAGCTTGCGAGCGAATCAAAAACACACCTATTCCCTATTCATATAGCCTTTTTATAAAAAAATTTATTTTTGTGTACACCCTTACCATTCCTTTTGGTCTTTTAGCCGATTTTGGATATTGGGTGGCACCTATCAATATGTTTATTTTTTATGTTCTTACCAGTCTTGAAGTGATTGCCGAAGAAATAGAAGAACCATTTGGAGAAGATTCAAATGATTTGCCTACCGACCAAATAACCTTAAATATAGAAAAAAGCGTAAACGAAATTTTTGAAAAATGAGCAATTTGAGAAATAGCTATGAAAAACTTTTGAAGGGTAACCAAAATTGGGTAGAGAAGAAACTTAAACTTAACCCCAAATATTTTGACGAGTTGTCTAAAGGCCAAAGTCCTGATTATCTTTGGATTGGTTGTTCCGACAGTCGTGTGCCAGACAATGAAGTAACGGGGTCAAACCCAGGAGAGATTTTTGTGCATCGCAATATAGCCAACATGGTGGTGCATACCGATATCAACATGTTAAGCGTATTGCAGTACGCAGTAGAGGTGTTACATGTAAAACACATTATTGTTTGTGGGCATTATGGATGTGGAGGTGTAGTAGCGGCGATGCAGCGTTCCGACAATGGTTTGGTAAACAATTGGCTTCGCAACATCAAAGACGTAATTTATTGGAACAAGTCCGAATTGGAGAACATATCTGATGTGCAACAACGGGCAGATAGGTTGGTAGAGTTGAATGTTTTACAGCAAGTAAAGAACCTTGCCAAAACCTCTATTGTGCAACAAGCATGGAAAAAACATGAGTTAGAGTTGCATGGCTGGGTGTTCGACATCCGTTCTGGCAAAATAATAGAACTTGATGCCAAATTTGATGAAATCGAAGATTTAGATCCGATTTTTAAATATGCCGATTAAATGCAGAAGTTTTTTAGAATAAAATACAACAAATCTGTTTCATACATTTGTTTGGCCGAAATACCCAATTCCATTGGTGAACGCTGCAAATGAAACTCGTTTATTCCCTCGTTCAATCCAGCTGTTCCGAAAAGGAGATCGGGTCTTTTGGGATTGCTTGAAAGCTGTTCAAAGAAAGATTTTCTGACGCCAAAATCGGTAAAAGGAAAAGAAAAAGCGGTAATTTTTTGTGGAAAATGTTGCTGCACCCATGCCATGCTTTCCAGAGTTTGCTGCAATTGTTCTTCTTCGTTGAGGTATTGGTATTCGGGGTGGTTCATGCTGTGCGCTCCAATGGCAAAACCCTCCTCTTGAAGTATTTTTAGTTCGGGAATCTCCAAATAAGGTTTTTCTTTTTTCAAAAAAGAATCAAAATCCACATTCAACAAGATAGCCAATTCGTCTAACTGCTTAGATTGATTGTGTTTTGCAGAGAGAATCCATTTTTTCCAAGCGTTCACAGTTTTGATTTTAGAATCAAATGGAAACTCTGTCAATTCGTCAATTCCTGAATGCATTAATTCTTGAATTAGCAATGCCGCTTTATAGCGAAAGAAGAGTGCTTTATTTCCCACAAAATCGGGATTAACAAAAATGGTTGCGGGTACGCCACGAGCTTTTAGAATTGGCTTTGCCACAGTAAATACCTCTCGCAACCCATCGTCGAAACTAAGGTGGAAGCTTGGTTTCTGGAGTGCCAATTCCCCTTTCCTATAAAGAAAGACCTCTTCC
>DMUD01000227.1:4676-5583 GCA_003476475.1 Cytophagales bacterium
CCTATAAAGAAAGACCTCTTCCAACGAAATAGGCGAGAAATGTTGCAACAAAAAATCCAAGTCGGCTTCAAATTCGTCCACACGTTTGTGCTTGTAAAGCGGGGATATGTGCGCCAGCGGTTGGTTTGAAACGGTGTGGTAAAATGGCAAAACTAATTTTTTGCCCGAAAGAGCAAGTAAATTATTTACCCCCACTAGCTGAGCTGGAAAAGCAAGAATATGGCGTAAGGCCTTATTTCGCACAGAAGGATTGGATAGCGTGGGCGATGTATTGTACTTGTTCTTCCTGAAGCGTAGGATGTATGGGCAAGGAAATCACATTTTTGCAGGCGTTTTCCGAAACGGGAAAATCGCCTTCAACATACCCCAAATTGGCAAAGGCTGGTTGCAAATGCAAGGGTTTTGGGTAATAGACCATGGTGGGGATTCCTGCTTCGTTCAAATGCTGTTTTAGGGCATCTCGGTCTATTCCATGCCATTGCAGCGTAAACTGGTTGTATGTGTGTGAGCTGTGCGCGGCAGTGTGTGGAAGCGTGATTTGTGGTATGCCGTGGAGTAGTTCGAAATAACGGCAGGCCCAGTGACCTCTCTTTTGCAAACTGTCTTCCAAGTACCGAAGTTTTATGTTTAGAATGGCGGCTTGAAGCGTGTCAAGCCTAGAATTTACCCCAACTTGTTTGAATTCGTAACGAATCCCTTGTCCGTGAGAGGCGATGCTGCGGCATTTTTCCGAAAGTGCGTCATCGTGGGTAAAAATGGCACCACCATCGCCAAGACCGCCTAAATTTTTGGTGGGGAAGAAAGAGGTAGTACCCAGGTGTCCAATGGTGCCTGCTTTTCTTTTATAACCATTGAACAAAATTTCACATCCTAGCGATTGGGCATTGTCTTCGATAACATAAAGATT
>DMUD01000227.1:5960-6121 GCA_003476475.1 Cytophagales bacterium
ATGGCTTTTGTTTTGGGCGTAATTACATTCTCAAGTTTCGAAACATCGAGGTTGAAAGAGTCCTTTTCAATTTCGGCAAAGACAGGTTTTAAGCCCAACAATGCCGCCGCTTCTGCTGCCGCCACATAGTTGAATGAAGTCGTAATTACCTCGTCGCCTTT
>DMUD01000252.1:0-6079 GCA_003476475.1 Cytophagales bacterium
CTCTACAGTGAAAGAAAAATGCGAAGGTTTGTAACCTCGTTGTTTGGCTAGAGGCTGATCGGCCAATAGATTGCGTATGGCATCGTATGCTTTGGTATAGGTAACCGGATTGGAACGAGACGACTTCCCAATCGGATTCTGGTCTATGAATTCAATTTGTTTTACCTTTTCCAAAGAACCATCTACCCTATCTACTTTTCCCGATTCTTCTGTAGGAATACCCCCACAAATTTTGGATATGGTAGGATATAGTATTTTTTTCACCAACGTTGACTTGCCCGAACCGCTCACTCCTGTTACCACGCACAAATTGTGCAATGGAAAACTCACATTTACATTTTTTAGATTGTTTTCACGAGCCCCTTTAACATGAATCCAATGTAATTGATTTCGCCTAAACTTAGGAACTTCTATCTCTTCCCTCCCCTCCAAAAAATCAAGGGTATGAGAATGATACCCATTTATTAGAGAAAAACTACCATGTTCTATACTTCCTTGCGCTACTAATACGCCTCCACCACTACCTGCTTCTGGTCCAATATCGATGATTTGGTCGGCAGAACGCATTACTTCCTCTTCATGTTCGACCACAATTACGGTATTGCCCAAATCACGAAGTTGACACAAAACTTCAACCAACTGGCGCGTGTCGCGGGGATGAAGCCCAATACTGGGCTCGTCCAAAATGTACATAGAACCCACCAATGCGCTACCAAGTGAAGTCGCCAATTTGATGCGTTGAAATTCTCCGCCCGAAAGAGTATTGGTAAGTCTGTTCAATGACAAGTAGCCTAGGCCCACTTTTTGTAAATAGCCCAAACGATTTTTAATTTCTTCTAATACACGACCTACCACTTTTTGCTCGTAATCAGTCAACTGCAATTCTGCAAAGAAACGAGCGCAGTCATCTACCGAAATAAGAACTAAGTCAGTAATAGAATGTTGCGCAATTTTCACATAACCTGCGTCTTTGCGCAATCGGGACCCTCTGCAATCGGGGCAAAGTGTGCGGCCGCGATAGCGCGATAACATGACCCGGTATTGGATTTTGTAAGTTTGCGATTCTATGTATTTGAAAAATTCATTAAGACCAGTGAAATATTTGTTACCAACCCAAAGAAGTTGCCTCTGTTCGTCGGTAAGATCGTAATACGCCCTATGAATAGGAAAATCGAATTGAATACCATTTTTTAACAAAGGGGTTAGATATTCCCCCATTTTTTCTCCTTTCCATGGAGCAATGGCTCCTTCGTACACGGAAAGGTTTTTATTGGGAATGACCAAATCCTCGTCTATGCCCAACACCTTTCCAAAACCCTCGCATGTTTTGCAAGCACCGTATGGATTATTGAAACTGAACAAGTTAAGGCTTGGTTCTTCAAATTCGATTCCATCCATTTCAAATTTATCAGAAAAAGACCTCCTTTCTATGCCTAGTATTTCAATCGTACAGTAGCCATGTCCTTCGTAAAAAGCCGTTTGAATGGAATCGGTTAGCCGAAAAATTTTATCCTCGTCCTGCTTGTCTAATACATTTCTATCAATAAGAATTTCAACAGATTTAGCTATTTTTACTTTTGCCTCATCTTGCAACAAATCCTCTATAAAATGCACCTCACCGTCTAGCTCTAGACGGGTAAAACCTTTTTGCAAAAGCGTATTGAGCAAAATAGCTACAGGTTGTTTCTTGTTCAATTTATAAGGACATAGCACATGTAGTTTGTCGCCATCTTGAAAAGAGAGGATGTAATTCATCACATCCTGAACTGTTTCTTTTTTCACTTCTTTACCCGAAACTGGGGAATAGGTTTTGCCGACTCTTGCATAAAGCAATTTCATATAATCGTAAATCTCGGTCGTGGTGCCCACCGTCGAACGAGGATTTCGGCTGGTTACCCTCTGCTCTATGGCAATTGCGGGTGCCACACCTCGTATATAATCGGCCTCTGGCTTTTCCATACGCGCCAAAAACTGTCTTGCATAAGAACTAAGGCTTTCTACATATTGTCTTTGGCCTTCGGCAAAAAGTGTATCGAAAGCCAAGGAAGACTTACCCGAACCTGAAAGACCCGTGACGACCACCAACTTGTTACGAGGAATGGCTACACTCAAATTTTTTAAATTATGCACCCTTGCCCCCTTTATGATAATGTATTCCTTGGGGTCTAATTCGTCAAAACGTTCTACTGGAATGGATAGCGTCTGAGCAGACATATAAATTGGGGATTTCGTAATCAAAACTTATAAAGAGCAAGAAGGATTTTTGAATAAATCGATCAGGCCCGAACGTAAACCAACTTTTTGTCTTCCGCAAAAAAAGGAGTATTGAAATAATCGGTCAAAGAGATAATCTGTTTCTTCTTACCAACGGCCGCCATCTCTTTTATCAAATCGCCACCTTTTAATAGCAAAAAACCATTTGGCACTTCATTTCTATTTGTCTTCGAAATATTTTTTTGATTCCACGCTATTAAATCGCTGGCAGGTGCCACTGCCCTACTCATCACAAAGTCGTATTTTTCGGTCAATATTTCACTTCGCACACACTCGACTTTCACATTCGACAAGTGCAAACGAGTGGCAACGTCTTGCACCACCATCACCTTTTTCGCTATAGAATCCACCAGGTGAAATTTTACCTCGGGAAAAAAAATGGCCAAAGGAATGCCCGGAAAACCACCACCCGTACCTACATCCAAAACTACCGTACCAGGAACAAATTTCAAGAACCTTGCAATTGACAACGAATGCAAGAAGTGTTTTTCAAAAAATGAATCAATGTCCTTTCTCGAAATTAGATTTATTTTCTCGTTCCATTCCTTGTATAGGGCAAACGAATCCAGGACTCTTTCCTTCATTTCATTCTTAGAAAGTTCAGGAAAATAGTGAAATATGATATCGGAAGGATGAGGAATGATTTTACTCAAAATATGCAAAAAAAACCGATTACATCATTTCTTTTTTATCTTTAACCAAGTCGTAGAGCAATTCCCTAGCCCTATGTAGCTGCGCTTTGACAGTACCCAATGGTGCGCCTGTCTCAGTTGCTATCTCTTCATAAGAAAGCTCTTCGAAATACCTAAGGCCTACTAGGAGTTTGTATTTTTTAGGCAATTTGTTCACAATGATACGAACCAATTCAATTTTTTGTTCTCGAATGGCCACCTCTTGAGGATTCAAATCTTTATCTCGAATTTCCATCCTCATATCATCCCCTCCATCGTCTAGAAAAGAATTGTCGATACTGGTGGTACTCAGTTTTTTTCTACGTAAAAAGTCGATACAATTGTTGGTAGCAATCCTGAACAACCAAGTACTGAAGGTAAAATCGGCATTGAACTTAGCTAAGTTGCGAAAAGCCTTCGAAAATGATTCAATTGTAAGGTCTTCGGCATCTTCCTGATTTCGAACCATTTTCAAAACCAAATGATACAACGGCCTACGATACCGCTTTAACAGTTCTGCATAGGCCTTTTGGTCTTCATTCCTAGCCCTTTCTACCAGTTTGAAGTCGTACTTGGCTTTATCTGAAAAATCTTTTTTTACCTCCATTTAACTTTTCTACTCCTAAGAGCGCTAATTCCAACTGCTATCGTAATGAAACTATAAAAACACTCTATCAAAGGCATTAGATACCATTCAACTCGGCAAGATAGTTTTTCAAACAACTTGGCCGAAATAATGCAAAAAACTAGTAGCCTCGTCGCAAACAATGCAAACGAATATAATCGATATTCTTCAGAAAAAAGCAAAACGAAAAACAATACATAAATACTTACTTGGGCAAAATGAAACAGACCTAAGAGAATCTTAATGCGAAAATTGTAGTACTTACCCACCGCATAATGTCTTTTCTTTTGTAATACCCATTCACGGAAAGTGTCCTTTGGCTTCGAAAACATGAAAGAATCTTTCACTATAGAAACCGCGGTATTTTTATTATTAGTAATTTTTTGAAGAAACAAATCATCATCGCCACCTATTACCTTGTTATGAGGATGATAACCTTTGGAATCCAAAAAAAGGTGCTTACTGAAAGCCCAATTTCTTCCAACCGCCATGTAAGGAACCCCAGCTAAACAAAAACTAAGATACTGCACCGCGGTGAAACCTGTTTCAAATTGAATAATTTTGTTCAAAAAGCCACTTTTTAATTCATACGGAGAAACTCCCAAGACAATTTCTTTGCCCTGCACAAAACAAGAACTCATCTCCTTCGCCCAATTGGATGACATTGGGAGGCAATCGGCATCTGTGAAAAGTAAATGCTCATATTTTGCTGCTTTAATAGCCAAAGTAAGGGCAAACTTTTTTGCACTAGACGTTTCGGGAGTTTGATCAATTCTGATAAACTTCAGGTTGGATTCCGACTTCGAAAGCGATAAATATGTCTCATACGTCTCATCGTCTGACCTATCATCTACCAATATCACTTCATATTCGGGATATTCTTGGGACAACAGCGCTGGCAACAGCAATTGAAGATTTTCGAACTCGTTATTCGCTACAACTATAATACTTAGAGGCTTGTATTGATGTTCAGTTGTTTCATTCTTCAATCCACATAATCGAATGTGAAAAAAAAAGTGGTAAAACATTACCACCGCAACACAAATACAAAAAAATAAAAATAAACCTGAAAAAATCACTAGCGATTTGTTTAAGTGAAATTTTGTAAAAGCAAGAAAATCAAAAAAAGATGTAGTAAAGGTGAATTACACACCTTTACTACAATGCAAAGCAATTATTTTGCTTCGATGCTTATCAGTTCTACTTCGAATATCAAAACTTGACTTGGCCCAATGCTTGGTGGACCTTGTTCGCCATAAGCAAGCTCAGAGGGAATAAACAACTTCCACTTCGAGCCTACTGGCATCAATTGCAAGGCCTCTGTCCACCCTTTTATCACTTGATTAACCCCAAAAGTAACAGGTTCACCACGCTCTACCGAACTATCAAAAACCTTGCCATTAACTAAAGTACCGTGATAATGTGTTTTCACTTGGTCTGTTGGGCCAGGTTTCGCACCAGTTCCTTCTTTCAAAATCTGATACTGCAAACCACTTGGTAGCGTAACTACTCCAGCATTTTTCTTATTTTCTTCTAAAAATTTCTCCCCAACCAATTTGTTTTCCATTACTTCTTTGTTCTTTTCAGCATTTGCTTTCGATTGCATTTCTTGTTGGAACTGCTGCAAAACATTCTGAATAACAGATTCCTCTAATACCAAAGGCTGACCATTCAAAACATCATTTACGGCCTTACTGAAAGGTGTAGAATTCACCAGTATGTTTTGTTGTTTTAGATTTGAAGCCATAGCATACCCTATAGCATAACTTAGACTATCTGTTTTGGAAATCAACTTCAACTTTGCTGCTTCTGAAGTTTTTGTAGTTGAGGTAGTTTTTTTGGTATTTGCTTTGTTTTGGGCAAAAATACAGGTGCCTACCATGAGGCTCGCAAGGGTTAAAAGAGCTTTTTTCATTATTTTTTGGGTTTATTCACTTTAATTAATTCTACATCAAATATCAAAACAGAATTTGCTCCAAAACGTGGTGAAGCTTGTTCTCCGTAAGCCAAGGCTGAAGGTAAAATGAGTACAGCACGAGATCCTTGTTTCAACTTGGACAAGCCATCCTGCCAACCCTGTATTATGGGCGTGACACCCAACACGAAATCAAAAGCTTCGCCTTGCCCACCATCTTCCTTGCGCGAAGAATCAAACACCTTTCCATCCAGCGTACGACCAGTGTACTGTACTTTAAGTGTGTCGCCCACAACTGGTACTAACCCTGTTCCCGCTTTGAGCAGATGAATATACACCCCCTTATCCGTTTTGGTGGGTTTAAGCTGCTTTTCGGCTATGTATTTTTGAATCAATTCTTCGTCTATGAGCACTTGTTTGGTCGCGCGCTCATTCTTTTCTTTTTCGGAGCGAGCCATGAAATCTGATTTAGATTCCCTTTTTAGAATTTTTACGGTAAACGTAAGGTAAGAACCCGAGTCGATAAAACTAGGTCTAGCAGCCCCATAATCGCCTTTGAAAATAGAATCGGCTGCAATCATAAATTGGGCACTA
>DMUD01000252.1:6320-7192 GCA_003476475.1 Cytophagales bacterium
AATCATAAATTGGGCACTATCGCCTGTGGACATCATCAATACGGCTTCTTCAAATGAACCATTGAACTGCGAAGCGGGCACTTCCATCGTGACGGGAGTGGGAGAAGTGAAGGTATTGAACAAAACCGAATCATCGGCAGTAGCATATTTTACGTGCATTTGAATCACATCACCCACTTTCACATTATCGCCAGGTTCATCCTTGAAAATTTGGTACTTCAATCCAGTTTCGGCGGTTTGCCACCCATCATTTTTACATGAAGTGAGTATGATAGAAGATAAAAGAGTGCTGAACAAGAATGAATTTAATTTTGACATTTTGTGCGTTTTAAATTATGTTGGTGTGTTTTAGAATTTCCAAAAATTTATTTTCAGTTTCCAGCAAACCCATTTCAGATTTTCCGCCAGCAGCATTTTTGTGGCCACCCCCTTCAAAATATCTTCTCGCAAATTCGTTGACCGAAAAATCACCTCGTGAGCGAAAAGAAAGTTTTACAGCATCGTGTCTTTCTACCATCAAAGCAGCAAAATTAATGCCTTCAATAGAAAGTGCGTAATTAACCAATCCTTCGGTATCGCCAGTTTTTGAACTAAATTTAGAAAGATCGGCAGCCGAAACGACGAAATACGCTGTTTTTTTATTTCGAATTAATTTCATTCTTTCAGACAAAGCAAACCCTATAAATTTAAGTCTTTCCTCTGAATTGTTGTCGTATACCAAACTATGTATCTTATGATTATTGACACCGGCTTTAATCAACTCGGCAATAATCAAATGTACTTTAGCAGTGGTACTCGGAAACCTGAAAGAACCCGTATCGGTCATGATGCCGGCATAAATACATTCTGCAATGGACACGTCTATCAAATCT
>DMUD01000044.1 GCA_003476475.1 Cytophagales bacterium
GAATTTCACTGGTAAAATAGAGCACACTGCATACGATATAGCACTTTTAATGGGGAACCAAATGGGGTAAAGCTCAATCGGGTATTTGCCTGGCATATAGACTCCAATAAAGATTTGATTCAAAGAGCAGAGGAAATAAGCAAAATGACCGTAGAATAACTTTACGAGCAAATGCAAAAGGGAAACAATTTGTACAGCACCATACGTTCCTAAATACTTTACTGACAAACAATTGCACTACTGCCTGGTGTGGCAAGGAAACCTACCACATTCTAGCATGCTGCCCCAAACCCCATTTAGCTACTTTGCTTATTTTGCATTAAGTTTGCATGGAATGGCACGACCTCTCTCATACAAAAAGAAAAAGTTAGGAAGCTACCCCTACTTTCTGGTGTTTTTTAGCCTTGTATTTTCCCTTACTATCATAGGGTTTTGGTCTTCTATCTTACTTATGGGCAATCAGTTGCAACAAAGTATTAAGGAGAACATAACCGTGCAAGTGTATTTGCAGAAGGAAATTACACCCGATTCAATCGCCCAAATTCAAAGACTGGTCGAAAGTAGACCTTATGTATTACAAAAAGAGGGGAAAGCCCAAGTTCGATTTATTTCCAAAGAATCGTCTGAAAAGAAATTTATAGAAGAAACAGGCGAGAACTTTGCCGTCTTTATGGGAGAAAACCCTTTGCGCGATGCTTTTATTGTGAACATCGACCCTTCTTTTTCAGAATCAGCCCAACTAAAAAAAATAAAAGAGGACTTGAGCAAACAGGCTGGCATTTTCGAAGTAGTGTACACCGAAGGCTTGGCCGATGCCATACACCAAAATTTCAAAAAACTGACTTTCGCTGCCATTGCTTTTACATCGGTTATGCTAGTGGTAATATTCCTGCTTATCAACAACACCATCAAACTGGCCATGTATTCGCAAAGGTTTCTAATACGCAGTATGCAACTAGTGGGTGCCAAGGCTTGGTTTATCCAAAAACCCTATTTGTTACGCTCTATGTGGTTGGGCACACTAGGTGGCCTAGTGGCTTCGACAATTATTATGATTTTGTTGGAATACGGAAAAAGTTTTCTCCCCGAAATTGGCAACTTGCTATTTCTTGAAAAAGAGTTCATGCTTTTGGGAGGCCTTGTCGTAGGCGGTGGGCTTGTGTGTCTTTTCAGTTCGTTGCTAGCCGTAAGTCGCTACTTGGGCCGTAGTTTAGACGAACTTTACTAAAATCATTTTCTTAGGTTACAAAACAAAAATGGGGTTGATGTACCAGTACACCAACCCCATTGCTTTTCAAGCTTCTGGCATTACTCTTCAGGAGTAGCCGCTGTTGCTTCAGTACCTTCGGTTGTGGTTCCTTCGATTCCTCCAGCTTCATTTGCTTCTTCCTCTTCGTTTTTCGGCACTTTGGCTATGGACGATATTTGGTCGCCCTCGCTCAAACGAATGAGTTTTACTCCTTGGGTAGCACGACCTATCACACGCAAGGCTGTCACCTCCATGCGAATAGTGATGCCACCCTTGGTTATAATCATCAAATCCTCTTCATCTGTAACGTCTAAAATGGTGACTAGTTTACCAGTTTTCTCGGTTACGTTCATTACCCTCACACCTTTTCCACCTCGGTTGGTGATGCGGTACTCTTCCAAATCGGAACGCTTTCCATAGCCTTCTTCTGCAATCACCAAAAGGTTTTGTTTGATAGGGTCGTGTATCGTCACCATGCCCACTACCTCGTCTAGCCCTTCTTCTATTTCCATCGAAACGGCTTTTACCCCAGTAGCCGTGCGCCCCATTGGCCGCACTTTGGATTCGTTGAAACGGATGGCTTTCCCTTGGCGGGTGGCGATGATGATTTCGTCGTTGCCCGAAGTAAGTTTTACATCGAGCAAATGGTCGTCTTCTTCAATATTGATGGCAATAATACCTGCTTGCCTTGGGCGAGAGTAAGACTCAAGTTTTGTTTTCTTGATGGTACCGTTCACGGTACACATCACAATGTAGGTATTGTTTATGTACTCTTCGTCCGAAAGACTTTTTACGTTCAAAACGGCACGCACCTTTTCGTCTTTTTCTATTTGAATGAGGTTTTGAAGTGCTCTGCCTTTGGATGTTTTGCCTCCTTCGGGCAGTTCCCAAACTTTCAACCAATACACTTTTCCTTTGTCGGTGAAAATAAGCAAATAGTTGTGGTTGGTAGCAAAGAAAAGATGCGCCGTGAAATCTTCTTCCTTGGTAGTAGCGCCGCGCGAACCTACCCCACCACGACCTTGAGTACGGTATTCAGACAAAAGCGTACGCTTAATATAGCCTTCGTGCGAAATGGTAATCACCATTTCCTCGTCTGGAATCATATCTTCATCTGTAAACTCTTCGGCAGCGTAAATGATTTCCGTTTTGCGCTCGTCGCCGTAGCGTTCTTTTATTTCAGTAGTTTCCTTTTTGATGATGCCCATACGAAGTTCCACACTACCTAACACTTCGTTTAGATATTTGATAGTGACCACTATTTCTTCGTATTCCTTCACGATTTTTTCGCGTTCCAAACCAGTAAGGCGTTGCAAACGCATTTCCAAAATAGCTTTCGACTGAATTTCGCTCAAACCAAAACGTTCAATCAAACCTGCCTGTGCCGTATCCGGATCGCGCGATTCGGTGATGAGCTTGATAACCTCATCCAAATTGTCCAACGCAATCAAATAGCCTTGCAAGATATGGGCTCTTTTTTCTGCTTCGGCTAGTTCGAATTTTGTGCGGCGCACCACTACTACGTGCCTGAACTCGACAAATTCGCGAATCATGTCTTTCAGGTTCAAGGTCATAGGGCGACCGCCAACCAACACGACATTGTTTACGCCAAAAGAACTTTGCAGCTGCGTGTATTTGTACAAGTTGTTGAGCACCACGCTGGGAACAGCGTCGCGCTTTAAGTCATACACTACCCTTACGCCATCTTTGTCAGACTCGTCGCGAATATCGCTTATGCCTTCAATCTTTTTCTCGTTGACCAATTCGGCTGTTTTCTGAATCATTTGTGCCTTGTTCACCATGTAGGGAACAGAAGTGGCCACGATTTGGTCTTTGCCCGTTTTTGTAGTTTCAAAAGTAGCATTGGCACGCATGACAATACGACCTCTGCCCGTATGAGCGGCCAATTTCACTCCTTGCGAACCATAGATGATGGCACCAGTTGGAAAGTCGGGGCCTTTCACCAAAGCCATCAATTCGTCGATAGAAATCTCGTTGTTGTCGATATAGGCAATGATACCGTCGCAAATTTCGGTAAGGTTGTGTGGGGGCATGTTGGTAGCCATACCCACGGCGATACCCGTAGTGCCATTCACCAAAAGATTGGGGATTCGGGAAGGTAGTACCGTGGGTTCTTCCAAGGAATCGTCAAAATTCGATTGAAAATCGACAGTATCTTTGGCAATATCGCTCAACATTTCATCGGCAATTCTTTTCAAACGTGCCTCGGTGTAACGCATTGCGGCAGGCGAATCGCCGTCCATAGAACCGAAGTTGCCTTGCCCGTCGACCAAAGGATAGCGCAGTGACCAAGGTTGCGCCATACGCACCATGGCGTCATATACTGAGGTATCACCGTGTGGGTGATACTTTCCTAATACCTCTCCAACGATTCTCGCTGATTTTTTATAAGCACGATTAGACAAAACGCCCAACTCTAGCATACCAAACAACACTCTTCTGTGTACTGGTTTCAAACCATCACGCACATCAGGTAACGCACGAGAAACAATCACCGACATCGAGTAATCGATGTAAGATGATTTCATTTGATCTTCAATGTCTACTCTAATAATTTTTTCGCCTTCAGCCATAGATACAATAATATAAGATTTAAATTTTAAGGTTTAAATTTTAAAGTCCAAACAACATTGAACATTAAACAATGAACCTTAAACTCATTAACGGGCAACGAAAATACTAAATCGAGGCTCCAATTACAGCATTTTTTACCCCTCACTTACTAACAAATTTTTGTTAGAAATTAACAATTGAAAAAAGGGCTTAAAACTATTGGTATTCTTATTTTTGAATATCTTTACCCTTATCGTATATTAACAACGATTTATTATGGAAGCAAAGTTTTCACCAAGAGTCAAAGATGTCATCACCTACAGCAGAGAGGAAGCTCTTCGTTTGGGTCACGATTACATTGGCGTAGAGCACCTTTTTTTAGGTATTTTGCGCGAAGGAGAAGGTAATGCGGTTAAAATTTTGAAGAACCTTAAAGTTGATTTGGCTGAGTTGAGAAAATCTATCGAGACCAATATCAAATCGAAATCTAAGAATTTTAACCAACCAGGAAATATTCCCTTGGTGAAGCAAGCCGAAAGAGCACTTAAAATTACTTACCTGGAAGCAAAGCTTTTTAAAAGTCAGATGATAGGTACAGAACATTTGCTTTTATCCATTTTAAAAGATGAAGACAATATAATAACCAAAGTATTTGATGACTACAACATCGATTACGATTCAATCAAAGAAGAAATGCACGTAGTAGAAGACGAAACCGAAACAGGTCCTAAATGTGAATTGCCAGGAACCCCTGCCGATGACGATAATGATGACGATGCCAACGAATTCTCATCTGGTCCGGCAGCCAAAAAACCAGTCGATACCAAATCTAAAACGCCAGTTCTAGACAATTTCGGTAGAGACCTTACTAAAATGGCTATCGAGGGCAGATTAGACCCTATCGTAGGTAGAGAAAAAGAAATTGAGAGAGTTTCTCAAATCTTAAGTAGAAGAAAAAAGAACAATCCGATATTAATTGGTGAGCCAGGTGTGGGTAAATCAGCCATAGCCGAAGGTTTAGCTTTAAGAATCATTCAAAGAAAAGTGTCTAGAGTATTGTTCGGTAAGCGAATCGTTACTTTAGATTTAGCTTCGTTGGTGGCGGGTACTAAATACCGTGGACAATTCGAAGAGAGAATGAAAGCGGTGATGAACGAATTAGAGAAATCGCCAGAAGTAATTCTTTTCATTGATGAGATTCATACTATCATTGGTGCTGGTGGAGCTTCTGGTTCATTAGACGCATCTAACATGTTCAAACCAGCTTTAGCTCGTGGTGAACTGCAATGTATTGGTGCTACTACTTTAGATGAG
>DMUD01000059.1 GCA_003476475.1 Cytophagales bacterium
GGGGTAAGAGCCCACCGCTCCGATGGTGACAAAGGAGGCACGGCAAACCTTACGGATTGAAAGGCCAAATAAACCCCAAAAGTGAAACGGCCCGTTTCCGTTCCAGCTCTTAACCGAGTTGGGCGTTGGGGAGGGTAGGCTGCTGGAGCCTCACAGCAATGTGTGGCCTAGATAAATGACAGGGCTCGACAGAACCCGGCTTACAGGTTGGCAAAATATTAGAGGCTATCAACTTGTTTGATAGCCTTTTTTAATGCTTTTGATAGTTCTTTTATTAGTTGGAATACTTTACATTTTCAGCACGATAAAAAAGTATAGTTAAAATATAAACTTAGATTGCATGTAGTTATATTTTTTTATGCGTATTGACTCGGCAAAATCTAAAATGTTTGAATATGTAGCTCAGTATGTTTTTTTTTGAAATCTGTGTTCGAAAATGAAACATTAAATTCTGGTGCTAGTATAAGCTAAGTAAGTTATGTGGAGAAGAATTTTTAATTGTATCGCATTGTTTTTCTTGTTGGGGCAAGGTTTTGTAAATGCACAATGCCCTACGCTAAGTAATTTAGTTATTAATGGCTCTCTTTGTCCAAATAATAATCTGACTTTTTCTGTCAGTGATCCAAGGAGTGTTGTTTACACTTGGACAATTGATGGGACATCGCTCACCGGATCTTCTGTAACCTATGCTTACCCTACTTCGGGAAACAAAACGGTTACCTTGTCAACAGCGGGTTGCTCCAATTTAAATAGGACAATATCTATTTCCACTTTACCTTCTGCGGCTTTTACACTTACCAACAACAACAAATGTTCGGGAGACACTCTTCGGTTTACTGCCACAAGTACTGTGGCTGGTCTTACCTACGAATGGGATTTTGGCGATGGCACTCCTAAAGAAAATGGACGAATTATATCGCACGTTTTTGATGCGGCGGGTACGGGTACCCAAACTTTTTCTGTTTCGTTAAAAGTTACCAACACTGCTGGTTGTTCGGCTACCAGTACCCAAACAGTGACGGTGGTAAAAAAACCCGAGATAGCCTTGTTGGATGCAAATGTTGTTTCGCCATTTAAAAGCTGCGGAACTGGCAATTACACTTTGAACGTCACAAACGGCAGTATTAACACCAGCAGCATTACGGGTTACACACTAAATTGGGGCGATGGTTCGCCCACTTTAAATTTGACAAATGCTACTTTTGTTAGCTCTTTGAGCAAAACTTATAACAAAGGCCTTTTTAACATTGTGTTTACTGGAACTGGCAAGAATGGCACTTTTACTTGTACAGCTGTAAAGCAATATCAGTTTGCCAACCAATCGAAGCCTACAGTTGGAATTCAAAGCTCTGTTAACAGTGGCTCAAAAATATGTGGGTCAAGTGGTTTTTGGTTTAAATTGACTAATTACCAGACCAATCCTGGAGGTACGTCTTACATCTGGGATTTTGGCGATGGCACTCCTGCTGAAGTTTGGAATTCGCCATTAACTGTCGATTCTATATTTCATGTTTTTACAGAAAGCACATGCAATCGCTCCTTATTCAACGTATCGGTAAAAGCCAAAAACGCCTGTGATTCTACCGTTGCTTCTATCCAAAATCTATCTGTTAGTTTAAAACCGAATGCCGATTTCACTACCGACCGTACTTTTGGTTGTAGCGACGTGGCGGTAAAATTTACAAATAAATCAACCAAAGGATTGGACGGCGATTGCAGCGATTCTACTAGTTATGATTGGAATTTTGGAGACCCGGCATCTTCTTTCAATAATTTTTCAACTTTGGCAAACCCTTCACATTTGTTTGTGACTACGGGATGCTATAAGGTACGTCTCATTGCAAAGGGAATTTATTGTTCATTGGGTGATACCGTAATCAAGGAGATATGTATAGCTGCAAAGCCTACCAACAACTTTTTATTAGATAATCCTCCAACTGGTGGTTGTGCCCCTTTGGACGTGAAAACCACAAATAATTCGAATGCTTTGAGTAACATATTGCCTGCCACTTACACATGGTCGTCAAAATATATCACAGGGGCTGGGAGTACAGGATTTTGCGGGGGGGCTTCTGGTTCTTCTATTTTTGTAAACAGTAAAGCCTCAGATGTTAATGCGGTTATCAGGTTTTTACAACCAGGCTTGTACACTATCTCACTCTCTGTTTCCAATCCTTGTGGGGCTTCTGGTTCTGCATCCAAAAATGTAATCGTACTAAGTGCGCCAAAAGTTTCTGTTCTGCCTATCAACAACACTTGTGGAGCTGTATTTGTAACGCCGGTAGCCAATACCAATAGTTGCGGAACCAATACCACTTTTGATTGGACATATAAGACGGGCAATCCCTCAAGTTCTGTCGGGGAAACTTCGCCAGGGTCTTATTTCGCCAATTTTGGAAATCACAAAATCACCCTCAAGGGTACTAATACCTGTGGTACGGATAGCTCTGAAGATGATTTCACACTATACGAAGTTCCAGTCATCACCAATTCTGTACGCTCACAGTCGGTTTGTTCAGGTTCTACTAGCGCGCTTGTCAAATTGAATTCAACCATTGTGGGTACCAAGTTTAACTGGGTGGCTACTCAAAGCTCCAATAATGTGAAAGGTTTTATTGCCACAGGTTCTGGCGATTTACCTATTCAAACTTTCGACAATCAAGGGACTAAAGTAGATTCAGTTGTGTATACAATT
>DMUD01000101.1 GCA_003476475.1 Cytophagales bacterium
CACAGGTTCGAATCCTGTCGGGGTCGCCCAGTATTGAGAAATCTCGGGGAGTAGCGCAGGCCGGTAGCGCACCTGGTTTGGGACCAGGGGGTCGCAGGTTCGAATCCTGTCTCCCCGACCACTTTCTACAAAAAAGCCTCAAAGAGATTTGGGGCTTTTTTATGCCTCGAATTGATTTTTTTTATATGTTTGCGTTATGAAATTATATAAAATGCTATTTGCTGGTCTTGCTGTTGTCATGTTTGCGAATTGTGAAGAACCAATCACGAAGAAGGAATGTGGAATCATAGTCTTTAAAGGCGCCGATGGTCATGGCTTGGCTTCAGCCCCAACTGATTTGCCATTCTCAGACTGGAACGTTGCTAAACAAGCTTGTGAGGATTTGGTATTAGACGGTTGTAGCGATTGGCGTTTGCCTACACAAGAGGAACTCAATCAACTTTATTTGAATAAAGATAAAATTGGCGGTTTTGGTAAATTTAACAGTTATTGGAGTTCCACTGAAGTTGGCGGTAATAGTGCCTTTACGGTTGAATTTGACAATGGCGTAAATGCGGCAGCACCCACGAATACCAAATCTTCTGTTAGAGCTGTTCGGGCTTTTTAACTTCGTATCTCACAACTGTCAAAATTTTTGTAACCCTATTTGTTAAAATAGGGTCCTTACCTTGACTTCCGATTAGGTTGTTTCAAGATGCAATCGAAAAAAATAGTGGTCCATTCCAACCGAAACTAATCGTATTGACCCCTAAAACTCGAAACATTTTAATCAATATGGCCAAACGACCTTGAATTCTATGTTGTAGAAACGCTTATTATTGTCTATACCATGATAGCCTTCGCCATTTTTTAAATAGGAAACGAATTTCCCATTTTCACGTTTTAACTCATAAGTACCTTTCACAATAGTTATTGATGGTGAAGAAGACATAGTACCCCATCTAATTGTGGATGTAATAAATCCGGGATCACCAAAACCAGTTGAATCAATCTTGTACGAACCTACTTTAACCTCATTTTTTTGATGACTTATCCAAATGATGGTATCTGAAGAACCTGTTCCAGACCATTGCAATTGAGAATCGTTTTGGTTTCTTTTTACATATAATGAACTTGGTTTTGCACAAACAAATTTCACACCACGAACTATGATATATGGTTTTACCGAAGCTGAGTTGTCCACTGGTGGAGTTACAGGGTCTTTTTCACAAGACTGAAGAATGAAGAGTCCGCAAATCGCGACAATAAGGGATAGTCTAAAAATTGTACTTTTTTTCATGATTTATTATTTTATTTCTTTATTCTTTAATAATACGAATTACTGCATTTTTATTGCCTGATTTAAATTCAATGATATACATACCACTTGGCTCATGGATATCAATTTCTAAAACCTGCGAATTGAATAGTTTTTCAGATTGAATTACTTTTCCGTAAATATCCGAGATCGACATCTCAGTGTTTACCCATTCATCCCCTAAATCAATGGTAAAATTACCATTTCCAGGATTAGGGAATACTTTCAAATTCCTCCCAAATTCCTTCTCTTCGAAGCCAGTGGATGTGGCATTTTTGTATATGTAAATTGAACCTGCATTACGAATGGTTACTCCACCTTTTTCATCCTCATCTTCATTCCAAGCTCCAACCATTGCATAATTCCCATAAATGGCAACGGATTTTCCAAATCGATCATCTGTATTTCTGTCGGATGCAACAATTTTATTGACTTGTTTCCAACTTCCTGCATTATTTTTAAAAATGTATGCTGACCCAGATGATGTGAGAGTATTCCCTCCTGCGGCGTCCTGCGATTCAAAAAATGCACCTACAATTGCATAATCGCCAGAAATTGCAACTGCTTCTCCAAAACGATCCACATACGACCTATCAGAGGCAACAATCTTGTTTAATTGCACCCAATTGCCTGCATTGTTTTTGAAAATGTAAGCAGATCCCGAACCATCAAAGGTGTTTTTTCCGGTCGCGTCTTCATCATCAGCATAAGCTCCAATGATCATATAGTTCCCGGAAATTGCAACAGAACTTCCGAATAAATCTTCAGCCGCGCGATCGGAGGCTACGATTTTTTTCACCTGAGACCAGTTGCCAGAGTTATTTTTGAATACATATGCCGAACCAGAGTACCACATTTTGTTTCCGCCTGCTTCATCTTCAGATTCGAACAGAGCGCCAACCACCAAATAGTCACCCGATATAGACACTGCAAAACCAAACTTATCCTCCGTACCTCTGTCACTTGCAACGATTTTTTGTAATTGAGCCCAAGTCCCTGAGGTGTTTTTGAATACATATGCAGAACCTGCATTTTGCATTGAATCACCTGAATTAACATTTTCATCCTCTTGGTGTGCACCAACAACGGCGTAATCTCCGTCAATAGATACAACTACACCAAATTGATCCGACTCTTCACGATCTGAAGCAATAACCTTTTGAATTTGGGTCCATACACCATTTTTATTTTCGAAAATATAAGCGGATCCCGCTGCACTGCGATAACCATTCCCAGTTAAGTCATGATCTTCATGATGAGCACCTACGATTGCATAGTTGCCCGAGATAGAAACAGAATGACCAAAAAAATCACCTTGTGTCCTGTCATTGGCTACTATTTTCTGCTGTTGTGTCCATTTTCCAGCAATATTTTTAAAAATGTATGCCGATCCTGCATTAAGCATAGGACTTGCCCCTTTATCATCCTCATCTTCAAATTCGGCACCAACTATAGCATAATCACCAAAAATTGATACCGCACAACCAAATAAATCCTCCTCCAAACGATCAGTCGGTACAGATTTTTGCACTTGGCTCCAATTTTGTCCAAGAACACTATTATAAGTCCCAACAACAAATAATAATAGCAAGACAATCTGTTTACATAAGTTGTTATCAACGCCTTTTTCATGATTACAACTTCCATTAGTCACAATCAAAATAGGCGACTTTGAATTGATTAAAATGCAATATTTCCCTACCATTTACCAAAAATATTTTAAACCAATCAGAATTCAGTCATTAAAATGTAAAAAAAATATGAAATGTAATTCTTCTATTACCCTTAGGAATTGGAGCTAAAATATGAGTTTTTATATTTTAATCAATTTAACAGGCGAAGTTAATTCCCCAATCAATCTAAGAACATATGATCCACTGGGAAAATTCCCCAAGTCAACTACCGTATTTTCTGCAAATAGTCTTCCTGATTTCAATATCTTACCCATCATATCGGTCACAACATAGGCCTTGTTAATTAAATCTGGCTTCACAGAAATTTCTATTTGGGAAGATGAAGGATTTGGACAAACTGAAATATCCAATTCTATTTGATTTCGTTGTGTAGAAAGCAAATCACCAAAACCAAATACTCTGACATGGCCAGCAAAAGCACCATTGCCTTTATTATATGGCGCTCCAACAGCAACAACACTGCCATCGGCGGAATTTGCAACAAAAAAACCACATTGATCAAACACTGCTTCGCCAACAATGTTATTCCCCACTTTGTTCCATTTCCCATTCAGATATTTGAATATTCTTACATTACCTGCAGATGCTATATTTTTACTCAAAGGCGCCCCATCAACAAGTATATTGCCATCATCAGCCAACGAAACGGCATACCCACAGTATTCGCCGGTACAC
>DMUD01000178.1:0-1952 GCA_003476475.1 Cytophagales bacterium
TTTATAGTATCATAAAAAAGACGATACACACTATCACCGTCGTTTTTGTAGTTTTTGGCAGCATTTATACCGCCTTGCGCTGCAATGCTGTGGGCTCTTCTAGGACTGTCTTGAAAACAGAAACATTTTACATTGTAGCCCATTTCTCCAAGACTTGCAGCTGCGGCAGAACCTGCCAATCCTGAACCAACCACTATAATGTCGTATTTTCTCCTATTAGCAGGGTTAACAAGTTTCAGGTTGAACTTGTGATTTTTCCATTTGTCTGCTAGCGGACCTGCGGGTATTTTGGAATCTAAGACCATGTTTTACCTACTATTAATTATTAGTGCATGAAATAAACGTACAAAGGGATAAGTGCAAAGCCAGCTGGAACCAGTACCGAAAAAGCAAATCCAAATGCATGTATAAAGGGGGTGTATTTTTTGTGGTTTAAACCAAAAGTTTGAAATGCACTTTGGAAACCATGTTGTAGATGGTAAGAAATAGCTGCCATGGAAGCCACATAAAAAATGACAATCCATTTTACTTTGAACGCTTCCATCACTTCAATGTATAAATCCTTGACTACAATTGCTCTACCAAATTCGCTTGCATAAGCTTTCATGGGTACTTCTTCGTAGTGATATTCCCACCAAAAATCGGCCATGTGCACGGCTATGAAGCCTAAAATTATGGTTCCCAACAAAGCCATATTTCGCGAAGCCCAAGTACTTTGATTATTGATAGTATGATACTCTTGCGGACGCGCTTTTTTGTTATAGAAGGCAAGAAGAATACCCCAAATTGCATGCGCCAAAATACTGGCGTATAGCAAATAGGAAGTGGTTTTAATCAAAGGATTGCTCGTCATAAATTTTGCATATAAATTGAAAGACTCTCCTCCATCGTTTTTCAATAGTTGAAAGTTTCCAATTAAATGTATGACTAAAAAGGTGCAAAGAAACAGCCCAGTCAAGGCCATTAGAAGTTTTTTGCCTATTGAGGCATTTAAAGAATTTGATAGCCAACCCATGGTAGATTTGTTTTTCTCAATTTTATGCAAATTTAAGTTGATAAGGTGATTAATCAATCTTGACGTGTTATTTAGATTTAATCTAATCAACATTTAAGCTTGATATCCTAATATAAAATCAATTCTTCGGTACAATTGTTTGGAAAGGGTCAAATCTTTCTGAAAGTTTGCATTTTCTTCAATATAAAAGCAAAGTTGAACACTCAAAATCGTATTATCGAATTAACTGAGAAGCTCAATTATCTAAATCATCGTTATTACATGGACAATGTGAGCGAGGTTTCAGATTTTGAGTTCGACCAAATGCTGAAAGAGCTTGAAGTTCTTGAAGCAAAATACCCACAATGGAAACGTGAAGATTCGCCCACTTTGCGCGTGGGTGGAACCATTACAAAGGAGTTTGCTACCGTCAAGCATAGATACCCTATGTTATCCTTGGGAAATACCTATAATGAAGAGGAATTGCGCGAGTTTGACGAAAGAGTAAGAAAGGGTCTTGCGAGTAGCGAGTTGCGAATTGTGAGTCAAGAGATGCAACAAGTATCGCTTTTTGATACCCACAACTCACAGCTCACAACTCACAACGCGATAGAATACGTGTGCGAACAAAAATTTGATGGAGTGGCTATTAGTATTATTTACGAAAATGGAATCCTGAAGCAAGCGATTACGCGTGGCGATGGTATTCAGGGCGATGACGTTACTGCCAACGTGAAAACTATCAAAAGTTTGCCACTCAAAATAAGCCATGCGCAAGTACCGTTTGAATTTGAGGTAAGGGGAGAGGTTTTTTTAACAAGGCAGCAATTTGACCGAATAAACAAAGAACGTGAAGAGATTGGCGATGTTCTTTTGGCTAACCCAAGAAATGCTGCCGCGGGTACTTTGAAAATGCAAGATTCTTCTGTGGTGGCAAGACGCCAACTTGATTGTTTTC
>DMUD01000178.1:2230-3800 GCA_003476475.1 Cytophagales bacterium
TCTGTGGTGGCAAAACGCCAACTTGATTGTTTTCTGTATTCCTTGGCGGGAACAAATTTGCCTTATGAAAAGCATTCCGAATCCTTGGCTGCTTTAAAGTCATGGGGTTTCAAAGTGTCTAACACATATAAAGTTTGTAAATCGATAGAGGAGGTTTTTGAATATGTACATTTATGGGAGGATAAGCGTTTCGAACTGCCTGTAGATACTGATGGTATAGTGCTTAAAGTAAACAATTACAAGCAGCAAAATTTTTTAGGCTATACCGCCAAATCGCCACGATGGGCAATATCATATAAGTTCAAAGCTGAGTCTGCAGTTACTCAATTGCTCGATATTCATTATCAGGTAGGTCGTACAGGGGCCATTACGCCGGTAGCTATTTTAAAACCTGTTTTGTTGGCAGGTACCACAGTAAAAAGAGCTTCATTGCACAATGCCAATGAGATAGAACGGCTTGATATTCGCATAGGTGATTTTGTGCATGTGGAAAAGGGCGGAGAAATTATTCCTAAAATAACGGGCGTAAACCTCAGTAAAAGAACTCAAAATCTGCCATTGACTCATTATATAACCCATTGTCCCGAATGTGGAACAGAACTGGTTAGGAACGAAGGTGAAGCCAATCATTATTGCCCCAACGATAAAACTTGTCCACCCCAAATAAAAGGAAGATTTGAACATTTCATTAGCAGAAAAGCGATGAATATAGATGGCATTGGTGCAGAAACGATTGACCTATTGGTTCAAAAAGGACTTGTGTGCAACATTGCAGACTTGTACGATCTGAAGTTTAACCAGTTATTGAATCTAGATCGATTTGCTGAAAAATCTGCACATAATGTGATTGATGGTATAGAAAAATCTAAAAAAGCACCTTTTCGTCAAGTGCTTTTCGCTTTGGGTATTCGCCACGTGGGAGCGACCACTGCAGAAAAGCTTGCCAATCATTTTGGTAACATAGAAGCACTTCGAAAAGCTAATTTGGATGAACTTACCAAAACTCCCGAAGTGGGGGAGAAAATCGCCTACAGCATATTGAAATATTTTGGTGAGAATGAAAATATTTTGGTGTTAGAACGGCTTCGTGTTGCGGGATTGAGGTTTGAAAACGAGGACACCCCCACACCTGAAAGTGAAAAATTAAAGGGTAAATCTTTTGTGATATCTGGTGTTTTCCAACATTTTTCGCGAGACGAGATTACGCAAAAGATTTTGGCTAATGGTGGCAAAGTGTTGAGTAGCGTGTCAGCCAAACTCGATTATTTAGTAGCAGGAGAAAATATGGGGCCTTCCAAACTTGAAAAAGCATTAAAAATGGGAGTGAAGACTATAAATGAAACAGAATTTATTGAAATGTTGACATAGATGTAATAGGTTGTTGAAAAAGGATGTGAATTGGTCACATCCTTTTTTTGGTTGAGTTTGTTTTAAGCTATCTCATCAACATTTATCAGAGATTTGTCTTTGCGCTCTAGTTTTGAAACACCCATTAAATATTCATCTACGGCGCGCGCACATTCACGGCCTTCTGATATAGCCCATACTACCAAAGATTGACCACGGCGCA
>DMUD01000095.1:0-982 GCA_003476475.1 Cytophagales bacterium
ATACCGATACCTGAAACATTATGGAATAGAAAAAGGAGTAGAAATAACCCTTCACAAAAAGATGCCCCTTGGCAGCGGTTTGGGTTCTAGCGCCGCCAGCACCGTGGCGGGTGTATTTGCCATTAGCAAATTGTTGGGTCGAAACGAATCGGCTTTAGACTTATTGCCTTTTGCGATGGAAGGCGAGCTCATAGCTTGTGGCAGTGCCCACGCCGACAATGTGGCTCCGGCACTTTTTGGCGGTTTTGTGCTGGTGCGCAGCTACGACCCCTTGGATGTGGTCAAAATACCTACTCCCGAAAATTTGTATGCCACCATCATTCACCCTCAAATAGAAGTAGAAACCAAAGACGCAAGAAATATTCTTCCTAGAATGATTCCGATGAAAGATGCCATCGTGCAATGGGGAAATGTAGGAGGGCTCATTGCTGGTTTGATGCTGAAAGACTATGGCCTAATAGGGCGTTCGTTGCAAGACGTGATTGTAGAACCCAAAAGAGCTATTTTATTACCCGGTTTTTACGAAGCCAAACACGAAGCTATGGAAGCAGGAGCTTTAGGCGGCGGCATATCGGGCTCAGGTCCTTCTATTTTCCAGATTAGCACCAACGAAGCAACTGCCCACAAGGTAGGCGATGCGATGCAAGCAGTGTACAAAGACCTTGGCATAGGTAGCGAAGTGTATGTTTCCCATGTAAACACCGCAGGACCGCTGGTGTTGGAATAACTTCTTCAAAAGCAAAGCTTAAATTTTATTAATTTTAGATAGAATCGCTTTCGCCATTTTAATTAAAATTGAACCAAGAAACCTTGTATGTAGAAATACATGTGCCTGAAAAACTGTTAGTTTGGGATTTTTTTTAAGACAAACGACTTGAAATCAATGCTTTTGACAATGCTATTTTCATTCAATTGCTTTTGGCACAAAAAACGGCGCAGAAAAGCGATTATCGATTTGGCCGACGTGTTGTACGAATACCAT
>DMUD01000095.1:1255-8630 GCA_003476475.1 Cytophagales bacterium
ATTATCGATTTGGCCGATGTGTTGTACGAATACCATTTGAAAACGGCTACACAAGCCACTATAGCCCCAATTAGCACTTTCAATGTGAACACCAATTTGAATTATGTGAAAAATAGAATAGATGCCTTAGGCACCAAGAACAGGTTCTATTTCAGAAGTCAAAACGATTTGAGTAGATTTGCCCAATTATTGACGTTCATACACCGTCAGAGATTAATTTATTGTCTGCATAATGAAATTGTATAGTACCAATCACCAGTCACCCGATGTGGATTTGAAAGAAGCCGTTTTCAGGGGCTTACCCCAAGATAATGGTCTTTACATGCCTTACAACATTCCACGGCTTCCCGATTCATTCTTCCAAAACATCGAGCAATTGAGTTTGCAGGAAATGGCTTTCGAAGTAGCAGCTGCTTTGATACAAGACATTCCGAAAGAAAGGTTGAAAAAAATCGTGTACGACACGCTAGCCTTTGAAGTGCCTGTACTAAACGTACACGACAATATTTATGCCTTGGAACTGATTCACGGCCCCTCTCATGCTTTCAAGGACTTTGGTGCACGTTTCATGTCGCGACTCATGTCTTACTTTTTGGAGCAGGACAAGCGCGAAATTAACATCTTGGTGGCCACAAGTGGCGACACCGGAAGTGCTGTGGCACAAGGTTTTTATCAAGCTCCAGGAGTAAAAGTAACCATTCTTTACCCTAGTGGTAAAGTAAGTGAAATTCAGGAAAAACAATTGACCACGCTTGGTCATAATGTTACTGCTCTGGAAATTCAGGGCAATTTCGACGATTGCCAACGTCTTGTCAAAACGGCATTCCTCGACACAGAAGTGACCAAACACGTGAATCTTTCTTCAGCAAACTCCATCAACATCGCAAGACTAATACCACAGTCATTTTATTATTTCTATGCTTATGCAAAACTAAAGCACATTGGCAAGCCATTGGTTTTCAGCGTTCCGAGTGGCAATTTTGGTAACTTGTGCGGTGGACTTATTGCGCAGCGCATGGGTTTACCGGTATATCGTTTTATAGCGGCTACCAATGCCAACGACGTCATTCCCCGATATTTGAAAACTGGGCAATTTGAACCGAAACAGTCGGCTCAAACCATCTCCAACGCAATGGATGTGGGTAGTCCAAACAATTTCCCACGATTGGAAGAAATTCACGACAAGGAATTTGCCAAGATGACGGCCAATATTGTGGGCAAAAGTTATGACGATACCCAAACAACCGAAACATTAAACACTGTTTTCCAAGAATATGGATACGCAATGTGCCCCCATACCGCCATTGCCTATCGTGGACTAAACGAATTTTTGAAAGAAGAGGGCAAAAATTTGGTAGGAGTATTTTTAGCAACAGCCCATCCGGCAAAGTTTTTGGATGTATTAGACGAAAAAATAGCAAAGGCAGTGGTTATTCCCGAAAACCTTCAGCAAGTAATGAAAAAACAAAAAGAATCTATTTTAATGAGCAATCGTTACGAAGACTTGAAAACCTTTCTTCTTGCCTAATATTTTCTGTTAAAATTCTGTTTTCTTTATTTCAAGTGGTTTAAAAACACAATTTGTGGCATTTAAAAACACTTGCCCCAATACAACCTGAAATTGAATAGACCATCTCCGTTATTGGAAGCCTTCTTTTGCAACCACTCCAAACGGAAACCTAGGTTTTGGTCGGGCTTCAAAAAATAGCGCATTCCAAGGTGGTGCATGTTTTTCTCTTCCTTTCGGTTGAAATAGGGAACCGGTGGCCCTAAAATGCGTAGTTGGCGCGAGTCAACTCCTGCTTCCACAACCATTCTCTTCCACCTTGCCCTAGCTTCTATGGCCGAGCCCGACATGTTTTGGGTTACAAAATCGCGTGAAAAGCGTAACAATATCAAGTTTAAACCAACTTCTGATGACTCGGTAAAAGAATATAAGAAAGAAGCACCCATTTCAAATCGATAGGCAAACCATATAGGAAGTTTTTGTACTGGGTCGTTAGATTGCATATACCCCACCGATATTTCGCTTGACAGTATATCGCCGACCTTGAATCGCTTATCGGGTTGTTTTAAATAATAGCCTAGCATAATCGAACTTTGGTAGCGAAGACTAATTCCGCCAACATGCGTTTGATATAATAAGAGGGAATCACGCGTGTTTAAAGAACGAGAATCGAGTCCTAGATTTATATCTCCAACTCGTAACTTGTAGTTAGAAACCTTAGACTGTTGTGAAAAAACAGAAATACAAAAAACAAAAAGAAAAATAAAACAAGTACCAACTCGCCTTATCACTACTCTATCAACATAAAGACGAGCTGGGGAAATATTCCCAACAATAAAGTAAGTGCCGAACTGGTTACAAGGGCAAATTGATAGATACCGCCCAACTGGTATCCTTCTGAATTTTCAGCCGACTTGAAATGAATCGCCATAATTACCTTAAAATAATAGTAAATGCCTATCATGGAATTGATAACTGCCAAAACAGTGAGCCACACATAGCCTTGAGATAATGCGTTGTACAGTATGAAAAACTTGCCGAAAAAACCAGCTGTAAGCGGTATTCCAGCCAAGGAAAGCATAGACAAAGTCATCACCAATGCCAAAAGTGGATTTTTTTTCATCAAACCATTAAACGCTTCAATAGAATCATTGCCTTCTTTATTGCTCACGACCATGATAACACCAAAAGCCGAAATCACGGCTATGGCATAGGCACCCGCATAGAATAATATACTACTTTCGTTGTACAGCTGTCCTGAAACCATAATGGCAATGAGCATAAAACCTGCATTGGCGATGCTAGAATAAGCCAACATGCGTTTGATGTTGTATTGGTAAACAGCGCCCAAACTTCCCACTGTAATAGTCACAGCTACAATACCACTCAGCAGTGTGTCCCAGTGGCCAATGCCAGCAAAACAACTTGAAAACAAACGATAAAATGCCGCTAAACTTGCCGCTTTGGCTACAGAAGACATAAAAGCCGTGACATAATCGGGCGAACCTTCGTACACGTCGGGTGTCCAAAAGTGGAATGGCACAGCCGATACCTTGAACAACATTCCCATCAAAATGAGACTAATGCCCAAAGGCAGAAGCAATGTAGTAGGATAGCCGCTTTGGATATAGCCTCCAATTCCCAGTAAATAAAAAGAACTAGTTTCGGCATAAATGAGCGTTATGCCCATCAAGATAAAACCTGTAGAAAAAGCCCCCATCAAAAAATATTTTAGAGAAGCTTCGTTTGAGGCCAATTGACTTTTATTACTACCCGCCAATACATACAAACTTACAGACATAATCTCGATTCCGATGAACAACATGCTAAGATGGTCAAATGAAACCATGCACACCATTCCAGTCAAAGCAAAAAACATCAAGGCAAAATGCTCTGATACAAAACCTTTGGCATTTTCCAGAAAAGAATCAGATAGCAACACCAATAACAGTGTTGAAAAGACCAATAAACCAGAAAATCCTAAAGCAAACTTGTCGAAAAAGACCATATCGTGGAAATAGGTGTTGTTAGTTCCCCAATCGTAAAATACTATACCTATACAAGAAAGTAAAGTCAAAACAGATACACCTAGCACAACTTTTATGCTGACTTTCGACAAGCCTGCCAACATGCAAAAAATTCCTAGACAAGAAAGAATAACCAATATGGCCATTATATGAGTATTTAGTAATACGTATTTAGTAGTAAGACACTACTTTGAATTAGAATTTCAACAAACCACTAACTTCAGGAGCTGCCAAAGAAAGCAAAGGTTGAGGATATAGACCCAAACCAATCACCAACAAGGCAATAAAAACCAAACCAATAAATTCTACCATATCCAAGTCCTTGAAAGTTTTAGTAGTAGCATTTGTCTCACCCAACATCACATTTTTGTACATACGCAACATATATACTGCTCCCAATATAACGGATAAACCAGCTATGGCCGCAAATAATGGCTTGTACATAAACAGGGAAGTGAGCAAAAGAAACTCTCCAACAAAACCATTGGTCAAAGGAAGTGCCACACTACCCAACATGACAATGACAAATAGTGTCGCCAATTTTGGTGCCATATTGGCTATACCACCCAATTGAGCAATTTCCCGAGTTTGAGTGCGCCTTTCAATTATATCGATAATGTAGAATAAACCAATCACATTGATGCCATGAGAAAGCATTTGAAAAACCGCCCCTTGCACACCCTGCTCGTAAAATGTGAAGAGTCCTGCACATATTAAGCCAACATGGGAAATGGAAGAATACGCCACAAGACGCTTCATGTCTTTTTGCATAATGGCAATAATGGCCCCATATACCACCCCAACAATAGACAAAATGATTATGAGGTTAGAATATTGTTGAACAGCCAATGGAAAAAATGGCAACACCCAACGAATTACCCCGAATATACCCATTTTCAACATGATACCCGACAGCAACATGGTACCCTGAGCTGGTGCAATAGTATAGGTATCGGGTTGCCAAGTGTGAAAAGGGAAAATGGGCATTTTGATAGCGAAAGCAATAAAAAACGCCCAAAACAACCATATTTGAGTAGTTCTGTCTAGCCCATTAGCCACTTGCTTCAAAGCCGCTATATCGAATGAAACAATCTGTGTAGAATGTAAGTACAAGTAAAGAATGCCCAAAAGCATAAACAAACTACCCACCACTGTGTACAAGAAAAACTTGAATGTAACAGCTATTTTGTTTTCGCCACCCCAAATGGCACAAATAAAGTAAATGGGAATTAAGGCCAATTCCCAAAATATGTAAAATAGAAAGGCATCTAATGCTGTAAACACTCCTACCAAACCAATTTGCATCAAATACACCAAGGAATGGAAGTAGTTGTTTTGGGCAAAAGAATGCTCCCTGGAAGAAAGGATGATAAGCGGCACAGATACATTGGTAAGCAAAATCAATATCAGACTTATGCCGTTCAAACCCAACTTAAATCCTATGCCCATGTACGGAAACCAAGGCATGTCAAATACTACTGTTGATGTTATCCCAGCTTTCAGAGCTTGGAAAACAACAAACAGCGTAAATACCATACCTACCACCGAAAAAAGCAGAGACAATTGCCATTTGAATGCTTTATTCAGCAATAATGAAGCCACAAAAGAAATGGCTGGAAAGAGCAATAAGGCTTTTAGATAAAAGATATCCATCAACTAAGGGTATTGAAAAGGATAAGGATAATGACACCAGTAACCATTGAAAGCAAATAGACGCCCGTGTAACCACTTTGGAAATAACGTACGTATTTGCCCTTCAAAATCACCGCTTGCCCAATAAAATTTACGAAAGCATCAATGCCACTCACTTCTACAAAGCGATGCAAAGCGGTAGAAAATAAATTCAAAGGTTTGGTAACCAAGCCTTCGTAAAGCTCATCCACATAATATTTGTTGGCAAACCATTTCTGCAAAACCGAATCATACACACCATCGTGGTTCGGAATGGTTTTCTTTGAAACAAACACCACACAGGCTATAGCAATAGAAATAAGCGCTGCAGCTACCGACAATCCCATCAACAAATATTCGGTGCTGTGTGACAAATGAGCGGCATGAGCAGGCACTTGTCTTAGATGATTCACAACAGGGTAAAAGAAATGGCCAAGCCAAGCAGAACCTCCCAACACTTCAGGTACATTGAAAAATCCGCCAATTGTGGAAAGCACTGCCAAAACCATTAATGGAATGGTCATTAACAAAGGCGATTCGTGCAAATGGTCGGCTTGGGATTTTGTACCTCTAAAAGAACCCAAGAATGTGACAAAAAGCAGACGGAACATGTAAAAGGAGGTCATCATGGCACCCAATACAGCCAACCCCCATATTAGCGGACTATGCTCAAAAGCTTTTGCCAAAATCTCATCTTTGGAAAAGAAACCTGCAAAGGGTGGAATACCCGCTATTGCCACCGTTCCAATTAGAAAGGTAAAAAAGGTAATGGGGAGCTGCTTTTTCAAACCTCCCATTTTTCGAATGTCTTGCTCGCCGCTCATGGCATGTATCACACTTCCCGACCCCAAAAACAAAAGAGCTTTGAAGAAAGCATGGGTCATTACATGAAAATAAGCTGTAGTATAAGCCCCTAATCCAATTGCTATAAACATGAAACCTAACTGGCTTACGGTAGAATAAGCCAAAACTTTCTTGATGTCGTTTTGTGCCATGCCAATAGTGGCCGCAAAGAGTGCCGTAGCCAAGCCTATCACCAAAATAACATCGGTGGTAAAAGGCGCCAATTGGTACAAGACATTAGAACGTATAATCATGTAAATGCCAGCCGTAACCATTGTGGCAGCGTGTATCAAAGCAGAAACTGGTGTAGGTCCCGCCATCGCATCGGGCAACCATGTGTACAAGGGAATTTGAGCACTTTTGCCAGTAGCACCCACAAACAAAAAGAGCGTGATGGCTACTACAAGCACATTTCCTACGGGCCAATAAGCCGCAATGGAAAACACTTTGTCAAAGCTAACCGATTGAAAAGTGACAATCATGAGGAATAATCCAAGCAAAAAGCCCAAATCGCCAATGCGATTCATGATAAAAGCTTTCTTGGCGGCATCATTGTATTGGTGGTTCTTGAACCAAAAACCAATGAGAAGGTAAGAACACAAACCAACACCTTCCCATCCAATGAACATGATGACATAGTTGGCGCCCAACACCAACAACAACATGAAAAAGACAAATAGGTTAAGGTAGGCAAAATAACGGGCAAAACTCTCGTCGTCGTGCATGTACGAGATGGAATACAGGTGAATCAGAAAACCAACACCTGTTATCACGAGAAGCATCATGGCCGAGAGTGGGTCAATCAGAAACTCAAAAGGAATACGCAAAAAGCCTACTTCGATAAAGGTAAAATATTCGATGGTGTGTTGAACCAAAGGACCATTTTTGACACCCAAGAAAATACCGACACTAATAATAAAAGAGGCTAAAATAGTGCCACTACCCACAATTCCCACTAAAGATTTGGGCAACTTGTTGCCAAAAAGACCATTCAGGACAAACCCAGCCAAAGGCAATACAGGAATCAGCCAAGCAAACTCTACCATTTTAGCTTGTTTAAAACGTCAATATCTATCGATTTTATATTGCGGTATATCATCACAATGATTGCCAAACCAACCGCTACTTCGGCTGCGGCCACCGCCATAATAAAGAACACAAATATTTGTCCGGAAGGATCTTCTTTGAACACTGAAAGTGCCACCAAAAGCAAGTTGACGGAATTCAACATCAACTCAACCGACATAAACACAATGATTGCATTTCGTCTTGTTAAAACCCCCAATATCCCGATGCAGAACAATGTGGCGCTTAAGTAGTAATAGAA
>DMUD01000095.1:8915-9166 GCA_003476475.1 Cytophagales bacterium
GTGGCGCTTAAGTAGTAATAGAAGTTGAGCGGAACAGTTTGAAAGATACTTTGCATTAAATTCCTTTGTGAACCTTAGAAAGAATTGCAAGTTTAGAAAATTATCGTCAAAAAACAGAAAGTGAGTTAAAATTAAGTAGTTTGATTATTTGAGAAATGAGTTACTACAGGTGAATTTTATTATTGTGACATGCAATCCCACATAACCCTTGGCAAGTATCCCCACCTGTCACTACTAACAGCACCAAATTT
>DMUD01000119.1 GCA_003476475.1 Cytophagales bacterium
GCCAAATACATTGCAGCGGTTCAAACGGATGTGAACCGCCGTCAATTGTCAGTCATCAGTTGTCAGTCATCTGTTGTTAGCCCACCGTCTTCATTCACCATTTTAATAGGGCCGGAAGGCGACTTTACCGATGAGGAAGTAACCGAGGCGGTAAACAATGGTTATGTAAGGGTAAGTTTGGGACAAAATATTCTTCGAACCGAAACTGCCGCTATTTATTCGCTGGTCTGTTTCAACAGCATTGGAATGTGAGGGCTACCATTGTACATTTGTAGTATGCACTTTGCCAAAAACACAATTCTTGTTTTCCTATTCCTTTCTGCTTTGTCGGTTTCGGCACAAAAGTTGAAAATCGCCAAGTTGAAATATGGCGGTGGGGGCGATTGGTATGCCAACAAGTCTTCCCTTCCAAACCTCATTCGTTTTTGCAACCACCAATTGAAAACAAATTTGAATGCCGAAGAAGAAGTGGTGGAAGCGGGAAGCCCTGAGATTTTTTCCTATCCCTTTGTGCACATGACAGGCCACGGCAATGTGGTGTTCAGCAGTGCCGAAGCCCAAAACCTACGCAAATACCTTATGTCGGGTGGCTTTTTGCACATCGACGACAACTACGGGCTCGACAAGTTTCTTCGTCCCGAACTGAAAAAAGTATTTCCAGAGCTCAGTCTCGTGGAAGTCCCTTTCGACCACCCCATTTACCACCAAAAATATACTTTCCCCAAAGGATTGCCCAAAGTACACGAGCACGACAACAAGCCGGCCCAAGGATTTGGGCTATTTTGGGAAGGCAGGTTGGTGTGTTTTTACACGTATGAATGCGATTTGGGCAATGGCTGGGAAGACCAAGCCGTGTACAATGACCCCGAAGAAATACGCCAAAAAGCACTTCAAATGGGCGCAAACATCATTACCTACGCTTTTACAAAAGACTAAGCAGGCAATTTTACAGCAAAATATTTTTATGTATTTGTTGAAAAGCCTAGGCCAATCCTGAATTGTATCATCAAATTACTATTTTCGCATAGAAATTTTAAGCACGAAACTATGTCATACGGTTTATTGAAAGGAAAAAGAGGAATCATTTTCGGGGCATTGGACGAAAATTCCATTGCGTGGAAAGTGGCCATGAAGTGTCACGAAGAGGGCGCAAAGTTCACCCTCACCAATGCTCCCATTGCCTTGCGCATGGGCGAAATCAACAAATTGGCTAGCCATTGTGGGGCAGAGGTTATACCGGCCGACGCTACTTCTGTGGAAGAGTTGGAAAAATTGGTTGCCCGTTCTACAGAAGTGCTGGGTGGCAAAATCGATTTCATCCTTCATTCAATAGGCATGAGCCCCAATGTGCGCAAAAATAGGCCCTACGAAGATTTGAACTACGATTTTTATCAGAAAACGCTCGACATCTCGGCACTTTCTTTTCATAAAGTAATGCACGTGGCCTACAAAAACGATGCTATGAACGAGTACGGTTCTATTGTGGCCCTAACCTACATTGCGGCACAGCGCATTTTCCCCGACTATACCGACATGGCCGACGCCAAATCGACTTTGGAATCTATCGCCCGTGGTTTTGGCTATCGATTTGCCAAAAAAGCCAAAGTGCGTGTGAACACCATTTCACAGTCGCCTACAGTGACCACCGCTGGCAAGGGCATTGCCGGTTTCAACGCCTTCATCGATTTTGCCGAAAAGCTCTCACCATTGGGCAATGCTACGGGCGAAGATTGCGCGAACTACTGCGTGTCGCTTTTTTCTGATTTCACCCGCAAGGTCACAATGCAAAACCTCTACCACGACGGCGGTTTTTCCAGCACAGGCTTTACCGAAGACCTGATGCGAAAACTGGAAGAAGGAAATAGCTAAATAAAAAGCCCCGAGTTCGGGGCTTTTTTGTTTCACCCAATCATCTAGAACTTGTTTAAACTAGAATATTAAACACTGTTTTTGTCAGAGGGGGATTAACAATCGAGTTGCTTTTACATGCTCACCTTTTTGCAGTATTTGTCAGAATCAAATTTGGCGTACGACTGGACAACTAACTTCTTCGGCAAAAAAGAAAGTAATTGGCAAATGATGGGCTGCCCTGATAATTTTCAAGTTACATCTTTGTGATTGTTGTCGTGAGCCCTCGCAATACCACAAAAATAGGACGAGATTGAAAAACCTCGTCCTATTGTACTTTTTAATAAATGACTATCTCAGAAATTATTTCAAACGGATCTCAGTGAAAAATACTAACGTTTTGGCAGTATATTAATTGATCGAAAAACCAAATTTCAGCACCCAAGAAAGAAAATAATCGGCTTTTTTAACAATTTAGTAACATAAAGGTATTACTTTCGTAATACAATCTAAATGTTAAAGCCATGAAACTACGAGTATTAGTTGCTAGCATGACAATTATCTGCTGCACATTTGCCACAGCACAAATAGTGCTTCATAAAAAACTTGTTCAGTTTACTCAAAGTCTACCGCAAGAATTTCAGTCAATTTCTTCCGAACGTAAAGCCGAACTGATGAGCTTGGTCGACAGGGTTATTACACAAAGAAATTTGAATGGTAGTGTCGCTTTGGTGTTCTCTTCAAGCGATAATGCAACAGCTAGCCAAATGGCGCAAGCTTGGATGCAAGTGGCCATCGAGCATCATGGCCTGCATAATATGATGGTATCATCGTACGGAACTACTGAAAAAGCCATTGACAAAGCCACTGTCAAAAGCTTGAAAAATGCTGGTTTCAAAGTGCAGAGCAATGCTACATTTAGCCCTAAACCACGTTATTTGGTAAGCTATTCTTGGAACAGCAACCCTATGCTCATGTTCTCCAAAAAGTCGGATAATTTCCAGATTCCTACCTCCAATGTGGTCACTTTTGCAGTAGATGAAAATTTGGAAATTAATAGCGATGAAATGTGTAAAAAAGTTGCAGGGGAAATGTTCTTTGTAGCCGAAAAAATTCAATAAAGTAACATGCTTTCACTTCAACCTTAATTTTAAAGTTAACTTTAAAAAAGAAAAGGGAGTAATTTGATTACTCCCTTTTCTTTTTTACTAAATCTTAGTATTAAGTTATTTAGGAAATAAACGCTAACGTCAATTTCTAAGAGGTTTGCCAGTTTCGAGCATGTGCTTGATCCGTTCCAAAGTTTTTTTGTGGCCACATAGCGAAAGAAAAGCTTCTCGTTCTAAATCGAGCAGGTATTGTTCGGAAACTAGGGTGGGAGAAGAAAGGTCTCCCCCGCACATCACATAGCCAAGTTTTTCGGAAATCAGTTTATCATGTTCCGAAATGTATTTTCCGGCTTGCATAGAAGCTGCCCCAATGTATACAATACCAAGGCCTTGTTTGCCCAGTACTTTTATATCTTTCCGCATTTGCGGTTTGGTGTAGCCGGCTTCGGCCATGGCCAAGACTGCCTTTTTGGCTTCGGCTATTTGGTGGTTTTTGTTTACTACTACCAAGTCACCATTTCGGTAAAAACCCAAATCGAAGGCTTCGTGTGCCGAAGTGGAAACTTTGGCTTGCCCAATTGTCAGAAAACGGTTTCGTAGCGTGTTCAGCATTACGTCCCCTTCCTCGAATGAGTCTGACATGCGCAGCGTCATTTCTTTAGTGCCGCCACCTGCCGGAATTAACCCTACGCCAAATTCTACCAAGCCAGTGTAGGTTTCGGCGGCCGCCACCACTTTATCGGCATGCAGCGACAGTTCGCAGCCCCCACCCAAGGTAAGGCCATGAGGAGCCACCACAACAGGTATGGAGGAATATCGAGCCCGCATCATGGTGTTTTGGAAAGTACTTATCATGGTGTTTATTTCATCCCATTCTTGTTCTATGGCATACATGAGCAAGATAGCAAGATTGGCGCCCACCGAAAAATTGGTGCCTTGGTTGCCAATAACCAAGCCTTTATACTCTTTTTCGGCTAGTTCTATGGCCATGTTCAGGCCTGCAATGACCCCCCCGCCCAACGTGTTCATTTTGCTATGGAACTCGCAATTCAAAATTCCGTCGCCTAGGTCAAGTACGCTGCAATCGGCATTTCCCCATACTACTTTACTTGGTTTTATGTCCTCAAGAATAATGAAAGCATCGCGACCGGGTATGGTTTTGTAGGTTTTGCTTGGTATGTCATAATATTGGCGCTGGCCTTTCTCGTTTTTGTAAAAAGATTCATGTCCGCAGTCAAGCATTTCTTGCACCCAATCAGCTGTTTTTTTACCCGACTTTTCGACGAGTGCTAATGCGTTTTTTGCGCCAATAGCATCCCACATTTCAAAAGGTCCCAATTCCCAACCAAAGCCAGCGCACATGGCGGCATCAATACGATACAACTCGTCGGCTATTTCCGGGATTCGGTTCGAAACATAAGCAAATAGGCTGCCAAAAGTGTGGCGATAAAACTCTCCTGCCTTATCTTGTCCTGTGGCCAATATTTTATAGCGTTTTTTAAGATCGTCAACGTTTTTGGTCATTTCCAAGGTGGCAAATTTGGCTTTTGCCTGTGGCTTGTATTCCAAGGTGTTCAAGTCGAGCGACAAAATGGCCGTTTCGCCTTTATCGTTTTTTGTTTTCTTGTAAAAACCTTGGCCGGTTTTGTCGCCAAGCCATTTGTTTTCACTCATTTTTTTCAAAAAATCGGGCAAAACAAAGGTCTCTTTGCTTTCGTCGTTTTGGAGGGCTGCATGCAGGTTGTTAGCCACATTTATTAAAGTGTCCAATCCTACTACATCGCCCGTACGAAAAGCTGCCGATTTGGGTCTGCCAATCACAGGCCCAGTCAGTTTGTCCACTTCTTCCACGCTTAAATCAAGTTTCTGGATAGCGTGTAGTATTTCCATAATGGAATAAATACCTACTCTATTGGCAATAAAGGCGGGTGTGTCTTTGCATAAAACAGTCTCTTTGCCCAAATACAATTCGCCATAATGAGTCAGAAAACTCACTAAATCAGGATTGGTATCGGGGGCTGGAATGATTTCCAGCAGTTTCAAATAGCGGGGCGGATTGAAAAAATGAGTGCCGCAGAAATTTTTCCGAAAGTCCTCGCTTCTGTCTTCGGTCAACCATTTCATGGGAATGCCCGAGGTGTTACTGGTGACGATAGTGCCCGATTTTCTATAATTTTCTACTTGTTCGTATAGGTTTTTTTTAATGGATAGATTTTCAACCACCACCTCAATTATCCAATCAACTTTTGAAATTTCTTTCAAGTCGTCGGTGAAATTGCCAGTTTTTATGCGGTTTTGGAATGATTTTTTGTAGAGCGGAGCAGGGTTTGAATTGACAGCGGCAGTCAGCGCATCGTTTACAATGCGGTTTCGCACTTGGGGACTTTCTACCGTAAGTCCTTTAGAGGTTTCCTGTGCATTGGGTTCTTTTGGCACTATGTCCAGCAAAAGGACTTCTACCCCAATATTGGCAAAATGGCAAGCGATACGCGACCCCATAACGCCCGAACCCAAAACGGCTACTTTATTGATGTTCTTTTTCATAATCTGGAAAACTTCACATAGTGTGTTTAACGCAAGGTTACGAAATATAGTTGGCAGTTTGAACCATATATAGGCGAAAAATGAAAGACCATTTTTTGCAAGGACAAGAATAATTAAAGCCTTTTTTTGATAGATTTGTTTGTAAAGGCAAAATATGGATGATTATAAAATCATAATTTACATAGTGTTGGGGATTCTTTACTATGGCTACAAGTTTTTTGCAAAAAAATCGGAGAATGAGGAAAGGACTTCATTCGCCCCAAAACTACCGCGTAAAGTAGTGCCCCGCGAAGTTTCCATTCCTCCTAAAAGTGACATGGAAGAAAAAGACACACCACGCCCTTTTTACGAAACTTTGGAAACAACCAATTATGAAACAGAACGCGACAAAGTGCTGGTAGAAAATGTAAATCCATACCAAGATTACCGCCTTTCGAATGCAAATGAAGTGGAAAATACTGTTCCCCGTTTTGCAGAGTTTGCTCTAGCTCCAAAGACCGAACATCCCATAAAAAAACTGTTTAAAAACAAACAGAAACTACGCGAATCATTTGTATTGAGCCAAGTATTGAATAAGAAAACATTGTAAAACGCCCTAGCCAGGCATATAAATAATTAAAATATTTATTTTTTTTAATTATATTTTTTGGATCCTTTTTAAG
>DMUD01000024.1 GCA_003476475.1 Cytophagales bacterium
AAAAAGGGGCTTAAAGTCATGATAACTTCAAGCCCCTTTTTGTTTGGAACTACTGCGCTACTTGTAACACTTCAATCTCCAAAATATCTTCTAGTCGAAGAGTGTTTTTTCGAATACGTTCTGCATTTTCTAATTCTTCTTCAAACTCAAGTTCACAAATGGCCGTGTTGGGAGAGTTTTTTTTGTAATGCAGTTCTTCCAATACAAGACCTCGCTTTCTGAAAGATAGCATGATTTTGTCAATCGTTTCGGGTGTATGGCTACACTTTATGCGCCAATAATTTTTTTGCATTTTTTTCTTCTAGTTTAGGATCGTTGCACACCACATCTTGCGGATAATATATCGTTTCACTAAGGCTAGCCCCAGGCGCTACCATTGGCAACACATTGTCTTCTTTCAGCACGCGTGCATGGACCAGGAATGGACCTTTTGTTTTGTATGCTTCTGTGATAGCAGTTGCAAGTTCTTCTGCATTGGTAGCACTAGCCGAACTTACACCATAAGCTTTGGCCAACAGCAGATAATCGGGATTCAGGATGTCTACTCCTGAATAATTTTTGTTGTAAAATTGTTCTTGCCATTGGCGCACCATGCCCAAATACCCGTTGTCGAGCAACAAAATCTTAATAGGCCACTGCTCTTGTACACAAGTAATCAATTCTTGCAGGTTCATTTGAAAAGAGCCATCACCAGTAATACACCACACATGCTTATCGGGGAAGGCAGCCTGTGCCCCCATGGCAGCTGGGAATCCAAATCCCATAGAACCCAAACCACCCGATGTAAGAAAGTGATTGGGGTGCATCTTGTTTAAGTACTGCCCCGACCACATTTGATGTTGCCCAACGTCGGTAGAAACGATAATGTCTTCAGGTGAAAGCTTTTCCAAAACGTCGATAGCCGTAATCATGTTGAAAACATCGTAATCGACACTTTTAATAGGGTATTGCTCGCGAAGCTCGTCCAACTCGTTATACCAAAGTTTGCGATTCATCAAACTTTCGGGTGTTGCCGAACTGGGAAGTTCTTTCAATATCAGCTTCAAATCTCCATGCAAGAACACTTCCGTTTTTATGTTTTTGTCGCGCTCGCTGCTGTCTATATCACAGTGTATGATTTTTGCATTTGGAGCAAAATCTTTCAAACGACCCGTAATTCTGTCGTCGAAACGAATGCCCATGGCAATAATAAGGTCAGCATCTTGCACCGCCAAATTGGCATACTTCATTCCATGCATGCCCAACCAAGAAAAATAAAATGGGTCGTTTGTTTCGAAAATGCCCAAGCCCAATATCGTGCTCACTGCAGGAATATGCTCTTTCTTCACAAAAGCCCTCATTTCTTTCCAAGCATCGGAAAGCAATATGCCATGACCCGCTATAATCAAAGGTTTTTTGGCCTCTGCCATCAAAGTACTGGCTTTCGCCAATTCTTCTTGTGTAAATTTTTGGAGTCTGTTATAAACAGGTTTTTGGAATTTAGATTCCCAATTTTCATCTACCTCAATGAATGACAACTGAACACTGCGAGGTACATCGACCAAAACAGGACCAGGTCTTCCATTTATAGAAGTTTCATAGGCTTCTCGGAAAATGCGTTGAGCATCTTCCAAATCTTTCAACAAATAACATCTTTTAGTAATAGGCAAGCAAATGCCGGTAATGTCGGTTTCTTGAAATGCATCTGTGCCAATTAAAGGAAGGTTCACCTGACCAGTTATCGCAATCATTGGGACACTGTCGGCATAGGCATCAGCAATGCCCGTGACAAGATTGGTAGCTCCTGGCCCCGAGGTGGCGAGACAAAAACCAGGCTTACCCTTTATACGGGCAAACCCATTTGCAGCGTAAGCAGCAGCTTGCTCATGACGCACCAAAATGTCGTTGATGTTACTAAAAGCAAGCGCATCGTAGATGGGGAGTATGGCTCCGCCGGGATAAGCGAATAGTGCCTCAACTTCCAACAACTCAAGTATTTTGATGATGTAATCAGCCCCTCTTAACTTGATCTTCATAAATGAATAAACTTGGCTTAAGATAACAAATATACTAAAGTTATTATTTGGTAAGAAAAAACAGAAAAAAAACGAGACAGAAAACCTCTTTTTTAAATAGTTCAAAAAGTTTGTCTCACAACATTTTGAACGAAATTTTGATTTTGAATGGTGGTTGTGCTAATTTTATGTAAAGTCAAGAAAAAGGTATGATGAGCAGTTTTATCGATGATATCAAAAACGCATTCAAAAAGAAGGGGAATAGCCTCAATCAAATTATTTTCCTAAACATTATCCTCTTTTTGACAATTTTGGTTTCCAATGTTGTGCTTACATTGGCACTACATAAAGAGGTTTATCACTTCCTTTTGAGTTGGCTCGAACTTCCCTCCAACTTGTCTGTTTTCATTACGCGTCCATGGACTTTGTTCACCTATTTCCTCCTTCACGAAGACCCTTTTCACATCCTTTTCAATTTGCTAGTAATGTATTGGTTTGGCCAAATCATTGGCGACATGATTGGAAGTAAAAGAATTACAGCACTCTATGTGATGGGTGGTGTAGCTGGCGGTTTGCTTTATTTATTGGTGTACAACCTGCTTCCTTATTTCTCTAGCCAAGTATCAAGTTCTGTATTGCTTGGTGCTTCGGCAGGTGTATATGCCATTGTGACGGCTGCAGCTACTCTAGTGCCCGATTACACTATGTTCCTACTGTTTTTTGGGCAAGTTCGCATCAAGTATATTGCCCTGTTTTACTTGATAGTTTCAGTAGCCCAAACCACCAGTACCAATGCTGGTGGAAACATTGCGCACCTAGGTGGTGCACTTATTGGCTTTTTGTTTATTAAACAACTAAAAAGAGGCAACGATATCGGCAAACCGGTGAATTCGATTTTAGGATATATAGAAAACTTATTCACGCGTGAAAAAAAAATGAAAGTTAGTTTCAAAAACCCCAACAAAACCAGATCAAAAACCAGTGGGGCTCCTACCCAAGAAGAAATAGACCAAATCCTCGATAAAATCTCTCAAAATGGCTACGAAAGCCTGAATAAAGAAGAAAAGCAAAAACTCTTTCAGGCTAGCCAAAATTAAGAATACTCTTTTTAATTCTTAATTAAGCCTCTCAGATACCCCTACGCTAATCCTGTCTTGAAAAATCTAAAAGGTTTCATTTTCGTCTTTACTGGAGCTATTTGTTTTTCCGTAAAAGCTATTCTCATCAAACTTGCCTATGTACATGCTGTTGATGCTGTGACGCTGCTCACATTAAGAATGGCATTCTCGCTTCCATTTTTTGTAGCAGTTCCATTTTTTTACCGTCAAAAAGAATCATACCAGCGAGCCACTACACAAGATTGGATTCTGATCATATTGCTTGGCATCTTGGGGTATTACGTGGCCAGTATTTTCGATTTTTGGGGCTTACAATATGTTACAGCTAGTTTTGAAAGGCTCATCTTGTTCATTTATCCTACTATTGTGGTTCTACTGTCCGCACTATTTTTTAAAAAACCCATCACCAAAAACATCGTGATTGCACTATTGCTGACGTATTTGGGCATTTTCATTATTTTTTCGAATTCCAGTTTGAAAGCGCAACACAACATGCTACTTGGCTCAGCATTCATTTTTGTAAGCGCATTCACTTATGCCGCTTACTTGGTAGGAAGTGGCAAATTGATTCCTAAAATTGGTTCAGTATTGTTCAACACCTATGCAATGATTGTGTCATCCATTGCGGTTTTAATCCATTTTGCCATTGCACAGCCTAGCGACTTGTTTCATCTTACGTTCGAAATGTATGGTTATGGATTCGCTATTGCTATAATTTCTACTGTCATCCCCACTTTTTTAATAGCAGAAGGCATACATTTGATTGGTCCTAGCAAGGCTTCCATCATTGCAAGTGTAGGCCCCGTTATCACAATTCTGCTAGGCTATTTGCTTTTGAATGAGCCTATCACAAAAATGGAATTGTTGGGTGCAAGTTTTGTCATGAGCGGTGTGCTTTTTATTAGTTATAAGTAATGAAACTCATTCGTCTGTCGTCAGTCGTTAATCATCAGTTCTTGTTGATTTTTATGCTTGCCTCGCAACTCGCAACATACAACTCATTACATGGCCAAGACCTAAATCGTGCAAAAAGAATTGTTGAAACATTGGCCTCTCCAGCCTTTCATGGTCGTGGTTATGTAAACGGTGGTGACAGCTTGGCGGCCGAATATTTGGCTACCCAGTTTAATACTATAGGATTAAAAAAATTTAATGAAAAATACTTCCAGTGTTTCAAAATGTCTGTCAACACTTTTCCAGGAAAAATGAAAGTGAAACTGAACGGCAAAAGACTAGTTCCGGGTCGTGACTTTGTAGTGCAACCCGGCAGCAGATCATTCAAAGGGAAATTACAACTTGAAAAGGTGGACAGTGCTAGTTTTCGATATAAAACGACAAAACGAAACCGTATCGCGCTGAAAGATGCATCCAATCGTCCCGTAAAAATACTCAACAAGCTTACTTTCAGTGTGGCTAACAGCACCCATTTCCCCGAATTTAATTTCCTAAAGTCAAGCATCGCCTCAGAACCTAAAAACCTCACAATAAATATTGAAAACAAATTCATACCTAGTCATCAGGGAAGAAATGTCGTTGGATATTTAGAAGGTACTTCCCAAAAAGACAGTTTATTGGTGATATCTGCGCACTACGATCATTTGGGGAAGATGGGCAAAGACACCTATTTTCCAGGTGCCAATGACAACGCCAGTGGTGTGGCCATGTTATTAGAACTTGCCCGTTTTTATGCACAGCCCGAAAATCGCCTGCCCTATACAATTGTCTTTATTGCTTTCGCCGCCGAAGAAGCGGGGCTAGTGGGTAGTAAATACTTTACCGAAAACCCACTCTTCCCTTTGAGTAAAATCCGTTTCATGCTCAATCTCGATTTGATGGGTTCGGGAAAAGAGGGTATTGCGGTGGTCAATGGCTCGGTGTTCGTAAAAGAGTTTTCTGCACTAGACAGCCTAAACAAGACCAATAATTTTTTCCCTTTTATAAAACCGAGAGGAAAAGCTGCCAATTCAGATCACTACCATTTTTCTGAAAAAGGAGTGCCTGCCTTCTTCATCTACACCATGGGGGAAATTACGGCCTATCATGATGTGTACGACAAACCAGAGGTGGTGACTTTTAGCAAGTTCAAAGAAACTTTTGCTTTGATTACAGCTTATTTGAAGAAGTTCTAGTTATCTTTTTTTGCAGAAAATCGGCAGTATAGTTTCCTGACAATTTCACCATTTCTTCTGGCGTACCGGCAAAACAAATTTCTCCACCTTTTTCACCTCCTTCCAGCCCCATGTCGATAATCCAATCGGCGCACTTAATGATTTCCATATTGTGCTCGATAACGATGACCGAATTACCCTGCTCAATTAAAGCATTGATAGCCACCAACAGCTTTTTTATATCATGAAAATGCAAGCCAGTGGTGGGTTCGTCGAAAACGAACATAATGTTTTCATGACGCTCGTTGCCCTTGTTCAAATAGGAAGCTAATTTCACGCGTTGCGCTTCGCCACCCGAAAGAGTGTTGGAAGATTGTCCCAAACGGATGTAACCCAAACCCACATCTGATAAAGGTTTCATCTTTTCGGCTATGGCCTTATTTTTATTGAAAAAATCCAAGCTTTCCTCTACTGTCATTTCTAAAATCTCGTGCACATTTTTGCCATTAAATTGCACATCCAAGATTTCTTGCTTAAAACGCTTTCCATCGCAACCTTCGCATTTCAAGTAAATGTCGGCCATAAATTGCATTTC